>VAXA01000078.1 GCA_005883365.1 Actinomycetota bacterium | reverse complement strand
CCCGCGGCGCATCGAGCTGTTCGTAAATCCGGCACGGCGAACACACCTCCGTTCGGTCGTCGACGACGACGGCGAGCTCGTCGGCTTCTTCAACTTCGTCCCCGAGGGACACGAGGTGCGGATCGGCCTCGGTATGCGGCCCGACCTGACCGGCCGCGGCCTCGCACAGCCGTTCATCGCCGCCGGGCTCGATTACGCGCGCCGCGAGTGGCGGCCCCGGACCTTCCGGCTCTGGGTCGCGCGCTGGAACGAGCGCGCTGTCCGTGCCTACCGGCGCGCCGGCTTCCACGAGGTACGGCGTGGCGAGGAGAGCCGCTTCGTGGAGATGGAACGCTCGGCGTGATCCGCCTCGCCGACGAGGTGCGCGACGCGCTCGCCGCAGGCGGTGCCGTCGTTGCGCTCGAGACGACCCTCGTCGCGCACGGCTTCCCGCCCGGCGAGGGTGTCGAGGTCGGGCTGGAGTCCGAGCGGCAGGTGCGGGCGGCGGGCGCCGTCCCCGCGACCGTTGGCGTCCTCGGCGGGGAGGTTCGCCTCGGACTGACGGCGGAAGAGCTCGCGGACTTCGGGCCGGAAGCGCGCAAGGTCGGGCCGCGCGACCTGGCGCCCGCCGCCGTGCAGCACGCCGCCGGCGCGACGACGGTCGGCGGCACGCTCGCCGTCGCTCGGGCGGCAGGCGTCCGCGTCCTCGCGACCGGCGGGATCGGAGGCGTGCATCGCGGCTTCCCGCATCCTCCGGACGTCTCGGCCGACCTGGCCCAGCTCGCGCGCACGCCCGCGCTCGTCGTCTCCGCCGGCGTGAAGTCCCTCCTCGACGTGCCGGCGACGGCGGAGCTGCTCGAATCGCTCGGTGTGCCGGTGCTCGGGTTCCGTGCTGACACGCTGCCGCTCTTCTATGCAGCGGTGGGCGGCCCACCCGTGTCCGCTCGTGTCGAGTCGGCGGAGGAGGCGGCGCGGGTGGCCGAGGCGCACTGGCGGCTCGGCGGCGCCGGGCTCCTGCTCGGCAGGCCGCCGGACGAGCCGCTCGAGGACGTCGAGCCGTTGCTCGACGAGGCGCTGGCCGCCGCGGCAGCCGCCCGGGTGAGCGGCCAGGCGGTGACGCCGTACGTCCTCGCGCACCTCCACCGCGAGAGCGGTGGCCGCACGGAGGCCGCGAACAGGGCGCTCGTCGCGCAGAACGCGCGTCTCGCGGGCGAGGTCGCGGTCGCGCTCGCCGCGATGGCCTAGGAGGGCTTGGCAGAACGGTGCTCGTCGCAGGGGTGCGATGGGCGTCGCGAGGCAAGGACGCAGGGAGCGCCGATAGCGGAGTCCTATCGGTGCGACCGAGGACGCCGCAGCCGGCGAAGCCGGCCGACGAGCGAAGCGAGGAGTCGCGGCGCTCAGCGCGGCCCTGCGGCACAGCCACTGTTTTGCCAAGTCTCCTACAGATCGCGCCGCGAGAACGCGAGCAGCGCGAGAGCGAGCGCGGCACAGAGGTATCCGGCGGCCCAGACCCGGATCCCCCAGCCGTGCACGTAGGCGCCGCCGAACGGCCCGAGTTGGAGGAGGAAGCCCGTGAGGCCGCTCGCGTTGCTCGAGATCAGCCGCAGCCCGTCCTGGTAGAGGGCCTCGAATGGCAGCGCCCAGGCCGCGACCTTGGAAGCGTGGAGGATCGCGTGCGAGTTCAGCGCGTGGCCGATCGTCCCGAGCAGCCCCGCGACGAGCCCGGCGCCGAAGAGCATGAAGACTGCGATCCCGTTCGCCGTCGAGGACAGGACGACGGAGCCGAGGATCGAGAGGGCGATCACGATCACGACACCACCCGCGAGCTCGAGCCCTGGCGCGACCTTCGCCGGAGGCGTCCAGTGACCAGTGAGGTCGATGATCGTCAGTGCGATCCCGTACACCGCGAGCACGTAGACGCTGCAAACCGCGGCGGCCCCGAGGAAGCGTGAGAGCAGCAGGGTCGTCCGGCCGATGGGGCGCACCACGAGCGGCTGGAGCAGACCGCGTTCCGCGTCTCCCGAGACGACTCCGAGCGTGAGGAAGACGGCGAGGACGACGCCGAGGAAGAGGGTGGCGAACATCGCGAGCCCGAGCAGGAAGGCGCCGGCAAACGTGCGCGTGTCGACGTTGACGTCTGCAGGCGGCGAGATCGTCGACAGCCGGGTGAACACGTAGTGGTTCGCAAGCCAGAAGAGGACGAGGAACACCGCCGTCAACAGGACGACGACCGCGAACACCTTCCGGCGTAGGGCCTCCCGGAAGCCGTAGCCCGCAATCGTGAGCACGGCGCTCACGACACTTCTTCCCCGACCGCTTCCAGGTACGTGTCCTCCAGCGTGGACGTTAGGACCCGAACGCCGTAGACGCGCCTGCCGGCGACGACCGCTTCGGCGACCAGGCGCGCCGCGTCCTCTCGCGTGGCGCCCTCGACCGTGCGCAGTCCCTCGTCGGTCTCGAGCTCGACCCCGCGGGGCCGAGAGAGCTCGGAGGGAGAGCCGGCGGCGGCGACCTCCCCGGCGCGGAGGATCGCCACGCGGTCGCACACGAGCTCGATCTCGGAGAGCAGGTGCGAGTTGAGGAGGACGGAGGCGCCCTTGCTTCGCAGCTCCTCGAGCAGGACCCGCACGACGCGGCGCCCTGCCGGGTCGAGCGCCGACGTCGGCTCGTCGAGAACGAGGACGCGCGGCGAGCCGACGAGCGCCTGCGCGATGCCGAGACGCTGCTGCATCCCCTTCGACATGCCGTCCACCCGGCGGTCGCGAGCATCGGCGAGGGCGACGAGCTCGAGCAGCCGCTTCCGCTCGGCGGCACCGCCTTCGGAGCGCGCCAGCCGCTGGTGGAGGCCGAGCACCTCGTCGGCCGTGTACCAACCCGGGAAGCGAAAGAGCTCGGCGAGGTAGCCGAGCTCCGCCCGCGCAGCGCGAGAGCCGGCACGGGCGCCCGCGACCTCGGCCCGTCCGCGAGTGGCGCGCACGAGCCCGACCGCGATCTTGACGAGCGTCGACTTCCCGGCGCCGTTCGGCCCGAGCAGTCCCACGAGCTCACCCTCCTCCACCGACAGGTCGACGCCCTTGAGCGCCTCGACGGACCCGTAGCGCTTTGCGAGCTCGTGGACGGCGAGCGCAGGGGCCACACGGCGAGGGTACAGCCACTACCCTCCTGCAATGCCGCGCGGTTACATGGAGGGTCCGGCCGCAGAGGAGGCGGAGCGCCGGGCCGAGGAGGCGGCGCGCGCGAAGGACGAGCCGCCCGCGCCGGAGGTCCACTCGGCGGTGTACGGCTGCACGGAGGACGACCCGGACCCCCACTTCCTCGGCTGGCTCGGCGAGGTCGACCCCGAGGAGCTGTTCGCTACGGGCGCAGCCTGGGGCGTCACCGTCCGCCGCGTCGCAGTCGCCGGGTAGCTACTGGATCGTCTGGACGAACTCGTCGATCGTCAGCGCAGGCAGCGTCTGGACGCGGGTCGACCCGCGTGCGCCGAGCGCGACCGAGACCTTCGCGATCGTCGCGGTGTCCGGCGCCTCGACGACGTTGACGAAATCGAACTCGCCGAGCGTCGCCCACTGGTGGAGCACCTTGGCGCCAAGCTCCTCGACGTCGCGGTTGACCTCGTTCAGCCGGCTCGGATTGCTCTGGAGCGTCTGCACGCCCTGTTGCGAGAGCCGCGAGAGAAGGATGTAGATCGGCATGGCCGGACCCTACTGGACCTCGGCGCGGGCGGCCTGATCGACGTAGAGCAGCGCCGCTCCGACGAAGAGGAGCGGCGAGACGACCACGCTCGCGAGGAAGTAGGCAGTCCACACCGCCGCGTCGCCGAAGCCACGCAGGATGAACGCGAGGACGGCCTGCGTGAGCAGGACGACGATCGCGAGCGTGATCAGGGATCCGATTCCGTGGACGTAGTCGGCTCGCGCCAGCCGCCAAGCGCGCCCGACGGCGCCTCGCAGAGAAGCTTCCTCGACCACGAGCACTGGCACGAGAAGCGCGAACGATGCGAGCCAGACGAGGCCCGGCAGGACGTAGGCGAGCACGAGGAACGGCACCGGCGCGAAGACGAGCCAGCCGGCGAGCCAGGCGACGACGAGCCGGCCCCGCGAGGGGCGCTTCCCGAGCACGAGCACGCTGGCGTAGACGTACGTCGCGCTGAGCAGCGCGCCGAACAGCGTCGGCGAGAGAATGAGCGCCGTCCGCCGCGAGACGTTGGCGCTGACGACGGCGAGTATGGCCGGGCCGACGCCGAGGCGGAGCGAGCTCCAGAAGTGCTCCCCGTAGAAGCGGATCGACTCGGCGACGAGCTGGCCGATCGTGCGCTCGGCGGGAGGCAGCGCGACAGGGCGCAACTCGGCCATCGGCGCGGAGGGTATCGTCGCGCCGTGAGCTGGAACGTCGTCCACTACGCTGACCTCGAGTGGGAGGAGCGGCCCGGGCACGAAGGCCAGGAGCCGCGCCACGCGGCCGCCCTGACCGAGCCGGCCCACATGACCGAGTCGCGGGCGCGGATGTGGCGCTATCCGGCGCACACGCGCGGGCGCCGCCACCTCGACCCCGACCAGGAGGAGGTCTTCGTCCCGCTGCGCGGCACGCTGACAATGCTGCTCGGCGAGCCGTGGGAGCGCGTCGACGTCGAGCCGGGCGGGGTTGTCGTCGTCCACCAGGGCACGCCTCTCCAGGCGCGGAACGAGACCGGCGAGGAGATCCTCTTCCTCGCCTACGGCGCTCCGACGCGCCACGGCAACGCCGAGTTCCTAGACGACGTCGAGTCGGTGTAAAGCCTCGGCGAGCGCCGCGAAGGCCTCGTCGAAGCGCCAGCGCTGTCGGTCTGCCTCGTCCGGCGAGTTCGAGATCGCGCGCAGCTCGACCGCGGGGACACCGGCGAGCTCGCAGGCGCGCAGCACGCCGAAGCCCTCCATCGCCTCGACGTCGAAGCCCGTTCCCGCGCCCACCTTGCCGCAGGTCGCGATCGGGAGGACATGCGCGTTGGGGAGGGCCAGGCGCGCCCGCTCGAGCAGCGCGGCATCGGGACCTGCGCGTTCGACGCGAGGCAGGGTCGACGCGGGGTCGATCACGTCGCAGTAGACGGCCTCGCTCCCCAGCACGAGCTCCGGCGGCTCGAGGGTCCGCGACCCCGCGATCCCAACGTGGACGACGGCCTCCGGCCGATGCTGCTCGAGCGCGCGGGCGGTCTGCAGCGCCGCCTCCACCGGGCCGATCCCGCAGCAGAACGTGTCGAGCCCGTCGAGGAGCGCGAGCTCCCGCTCGGTGGCGGCGACGACGAGCACGCTACGCCGCGAAGACCGCTGCCCCGACCTTCTCGAAGCGGATCTCGCCGTCCTCGGCGTCCACGCGGATCGTGTCGCCGTCGGCGAAGTCGCCCTCGAGCAGGCGTAACGCGAGCGGGTTCTCGAGGAGCCGCTGGATCGCGCGCTTGAGCGGTCGCGCCCCGAATGCGGGGTCCCAGCCCGCTTCCGCGAGCGCATCCTTCGCCGCATCGGTCAGCTCGAGCTCGATCCGCCGCTCGGCAAGCCGCTCTCGCAGCCGTGCGAGCTGCAGCTCGACGATCTCCGCGATCTGTTCCTTCGAGAGCGGCCTGAACTCGATCACCTCGTCGATCCGGTTCAGGAACTCCGGCCGGAAGACGTCGCGCAGGGCGTCCACCGAGCGGACGTTCGAGGTCATGATCAAGACCGTGTTGCGGAAGTCGACCGTGCGGCCCTGTCCGTCGGTGAGGCGCCCGTCGTCGAGCACCTGCAGCAACACGTCGAAGACCTCCGCGTGCGCCTTCTCGATCTCGTCGAGGAGGATCACGCTGTACGGCCGCCGCCGCACCGCCTCGGTGAGCTGGCCCCCTTCGTCGTAGCCGATGTAGCCGGGCGGCGCGCCGATCAGCCGCGCGACCGTGTGCCGTTCCTGGTATTCGCTCATGTCGAGCCTGACCATCGCGTGCTCGTCGTCGAACATGAACTCGGCAAGCGCGCGCGCGAGCTCGGTCTTCCCCACACCGGTCGGGCCGAGGAAGACGAAGGAGCCGATCGGCCGGTTCGGGTCCTGCAGGCCCGTGCGGGCGCGGCGGAGCGCGTTTGCAACCGCCTCGACCGCCTCGTCCTGGCCGACGACGCGCTGGTGCAGCCGCTCCTCCATGCGGACGAGCTTCTCGGTCTCGCCCTCGAGCAGGCGATCGACCGGGATGCCGGTCCAGCGCGCGACGACCGCGGCGACGTCGTCCTCGTCGACCTCCTCCTTGACCATCGAGTCGGCCTGCTGCGAGTCGCGCTCCTCGAGCTCCTTCTCGAGCGCGGGCAGCTCGCCGTAGCGGATCTCCGCGACCCGCTGAAGGTTCCCGGCGCGCTCCTCGCGCTCGGCCTCCATCCGCAACGCGTCGATCTGCTGCGTGATCTCGCCGATCCGGTCGAGCGCCTCCTTCTCGCGCGCCCAGCGCGCGGCGAGCCCGTCGCGGCGCTCCTTCGCCTCCGCGAGCTCGGCCTCGAGTGGCGCGCGCACCTCGTCCGACTCGCCGGCCAGGGCGGCGAGCTCGATCTCGAGCTGCGTCACGCGCCGGTTCGCCTCGTCGAGCTCGACCGGCGACGACTCGATCTCCATCTTCAGCCGCGAAGCCGCCTCGTCGACGAGATCGATCGCCTTGTCGGGCAGCTGCCGGTCGGCGATGTAGCGCTCGGAGAGGACGGCCGCGGCGACGAGCGCGGCGTCGCGGATCCGCACCTTGTGGTGCGCCTCGTAGCGCTCCTTCAGGCCCCGCAGGATCGCGATCGTGTCGGCGACGGAGGGCTCGCCGACGAAAACCGGCTGGAAGCGCCGCTCGAGCGCGGCGTCCTTCTCGATGTGCTTGCGGTACTCGTCGAGCGTGGTGGCGCCGACGCAGCGGAGCTCGCCGCGCGCGAGCATCGGCTTGAGCATGTTGGCCGCGTCGACGGCGCCCTCGGCTGCGCCCGCGCCGACAATCGTGTGGAGCTCGTCGATGAAGACGATGATCTCGCCCTCGGCGTTCCGGATCTCCTCGAGCACGGCCTTGAGGCGCTCCTCGAACTCGCCGCGGTACTTCGAGCCGGCGAGCAGGCCGCCGATGTCGAGCGCCCAGACCCGCTTGCCCTTCAGCGACTCGGGGACATCGCCGGCGACGATGCGCTGCGCGAGTCCCTCGACGATCGCAGTCTTGCCGACGCCGGGCTCGCCGATCAGGACGGGGTTGTTCTTGGTGCGGCGCGAGAGGACCTGGATGACCCGGCGGATCTCTTCGTCGCGGCCGATGACCGGGTCGAGCTTCCCCGACTCCGCCGCCTCCGTGAGGTCGCGGCCGAACTTCGAGAGTGCCTGGTACGTGCCCTCCGGATCGGCCGAGGTGACGCGCCGGCCGGCGGTGACCTCGGCGATCTTCGCGAGCAGCGCGTCGCGCGGTACGACGTCGAGCGCGAGCAGGAGGTGCTGCGCGGCGACGTACTCGTCTTCCATCCTCTTGGCCTCGTCAAAGGCGCGGTCGAGCACCTTCGAAAAAGCGGCCGAGACCGCCGGCTGCTGCTGCGAACCCTCGATGCGCGGCTTCTGCGCGAGCGTCGCCTCGGCCTCGGCGCGCAGCGCATCCGCATCGGGGACGAGCTCGCGCGGCAGCTCCTGGTCGAGGAGCGCGAATACGAGATGCTCGGGATAGAGCTCGGGGTTGCCCATGCGGCGCGCGAGCTCCTGGGCCGCCGCGACCGCCTCCTGGGACTTGATCGTGAGCTTGGTGAAATCCATGCGCTATTGCCTTTCTGGAAGCCGCTCGTCGCGTACGAGCACGAGGTCGCGGCGGTACTGCTTGTGCACCTTCTGCACCTCCCGGCGGAGCTG
This sequence comes from Actinomycetota bacterium, assembly GCA_005883365.1. Classification (GTDB taxonomy): domain Bacteria; phylum Actinomycetota; class Thermoleophilia; order Gaiellales; family Gaiellaceae; genus Palsa-739. Next base: position 7,803 of record VAXA01000078.1, on the reverse strand, counting down.
CCGCTGCAGGCGCTCGACCTGCGCGTGTGCCTTGCGCAGCTCGTCCTCGAGCCGCAACACGAGCTCGACGCCCGCGAGGTTGAGCCCGAGCTCGGAGGTGAGCCGCTGGACGATCCGCAGCCGCTCGACGTCCGCCTCGGAGTAGAGCCGCGTGCCGCCCGGCGTCCGGTGCGGCCGCACGAGACCCTTCGTCTCGTAGATGCGCAGCGTCTGTGGGTGCATGCCGACGAGATCGGCGGCCACGCTGATCATGTAGATGGGCCGGTCCGCCGTCTCCATCAGGCGTGCCTCCGCCGGTACAGGATCGCGCCGCCGACGATCGCAAGAATCAGCAGGATCCCGATCCAGCCGCCGATCCGGAGCGCCGAGCTGACGCCGTTCCAGACGAAGAGCCAGAGGAACAGCTTCCCGAGGATCCCCGCCTTGGCGAGCCCGATCCCGCCCGCGGCGACGCCGCCGCCCGCGGTCTTCAGGCCCGTGCGGCTCGAGCGTTCCTCCGCCGTCTCGGGCTCCGGTGCCTCGCGGGGCCCCTGCTTGAGAAGCTCGTCGTCCATCAGCCGACCGCCTTCTGGAGCTCCTCGAGGAGCTCGCGTTCCTTCTTGTTCACGCGCTTCGGTACCTCGATGCGCACGCGGGCGAGCACGTCGCCCTTGCCGGAGCCCTTGAGGCGCGGCGCGCCGCGGCCCTTGATCCGCAGCAGCTTGCCGTCCTCGGAGCCGGCGGGAATCTTGAGCGAGACGGCCCCTTCCGGCGTCGGCACTTCGACCTTGCCGCCGAGAGCCGCTGTCGGGAAGGAGACCGGCACCTGCACGATCAGGTCGTCGCCGCGGCGCTCGTAGAGCGGCGACGGCTCGACCCGCGTGACGACGATCAGATCCCCGTTCGGGCCGCCGTGCTCGCCGGCCTCGCCCTTTCCCTTGAGCCGGATCTTCGTGCCGTCCTTGACGCCCGGCTTGATCTTCACGGTGAACGTGCGCCGCCGGCGCTCGCGACCCGAGCCTTGGCACTTCGAGCACGGCTGCTCGATCACCGTGCCGTTGCCGCGGCAGCGCGGGCACGGCTGCGACAGCGCGAACAGGCCCTGGGACTCGGAGATGACCCCGCGACCGTTGCACTCCGGACAGATGACCGGTGAGGTGCCGGGCTCCGCTCCGGTACCGCCGCACTTCGAGCAGGCAACGGTCAGCTCGACCGGCACCTTCGCCTCGGCGCCGCGCAGCGAGTCCTCGAACGAGAGGCGCACCTCGGTCTCGACGTCGGCGCCGCGCACCGGCTGCGAGCGCGCACGCCCGCGGCCGCCCCGCGCGGTGCCGCCGAGGTTCCCGAACAGGCCGCCGAAGATGTCGCCGAGATCGCCGAAGTCGACGTTGCCGAAGTCGACGTTGACCCCGCCGGGGCCGGGCGCGCCGCGTCCGTTGGTCGAGCCGAAGCGGTCGTAGGCCTTTCGCTTTTCGGCGTCGGAGAGAACGTCGTACGCGGTCTGCACCTGCTTGAAGCGCTCCTCCGCAGACTTGTCGCCCTGGTTCGTGTCGGGGTGGTACTGGCGCGCGAGCTTCCGGTACGCCTTCTTGATCTCGTCGGCCGAGGCGCCCTTCTTGACGCCGAGAGTGTCATAGAGCGTCTCAGCCATCGCCCTCGGGCGCCTCCTGCGCCGGCGGCGCGGCGACGACGACCCGCGCCGGCCGCACGACGCGCTCGCCGAGCTTGTAGCCCTTCTGCACGACGTCGATCACGGATCCTTCTTCCGCCTCGGACGGCTGCGAGAGGAGCGCCTCGTGCACGTGCGGGTCGAACTTCCCGTCCGTCCCGATCGGCGTCACGCCGTGACGCTCGAGCAGCCCCGCGAGTGAGCGGTGCACGAGCCGCACGCCCTCCTCGAGCTGCGCCTCCTCATGCTGCTCGGCAGCGCTCAACGCGCGTTCGAGATCGTCGAGGATCGGGAGAAGCTCGGCGATCAGCCGCTCATTTGCCAGCGCGATGTATTCGGACCTCTCACGCGCCGCCCGCTTCTTGTAGTTCTCGAAGTCGGCGGCGAGTCGCAGCAGCCGGTCGTCTTCCGGTTCCGGCTGCTGCTCCTCGACCTGCTCTTCCTCCTGAAGAGGCTCGTCCGTCACGAAGTCGGAGCCTCCTCGTCCACGACCTCGTACTCGCCCTCCTCGACGACCTCGTCGCCCCCTGCCTCGTCAGCACTGCCGGGCGCGGCCTCGCCGTTGCCGCCGGCGGACGCCTGCGCTTGTGCGGTCGCCTGGGCGTAGACCGCCTCGGCGAGCTTGTGCGAGGCCTCCTGGAGCTCCTCCATCTTGGCGCGGATCTCGCCGATGTCGTCGCCCTCGAGCGCCTGGCGCAGCTCCATGACCCGGCCCTCGATCGTCGAGGCCTCGGACTCCTCGAGCTTGTCGCGGTGCTCCTTGAGCGAGCGCTCGGTCTGGTACGCGAGCGTCTCGGCGAGGTTCTTCGTGTCCGCCGCCTCGCGCAGCCGGTGCGCCTCCTCGGCATGCGACTCCGCGTTGCGGATCATCTCCTGCACCTCGTCCTCGGTGAGGCCGGAGCCGCCCTCGATGCGGATCTGCTGCTCGTTGCCCGTGCCGAGGTCCTTGGCCGAGACGTTGATGATCCCGTTCGCGTCGATGTCGAAGGTGACCTCGATCTGCGGCATGCCGCGCGGCGCCGGCGGTATCCCGACGAGCTGGAAGACGCCGAGCAGCTTGTTGAACGCGGCCATCTCCGACTCGCCCTGGAGGACGTGCACCTCGACCGAGGGCTGGTTGTCCTCCGCGGTCGTGAAGATCTCCGACTTCTTCGTCGGAATCGTCGTGTTCCGCTCGATGAGCTTCGTCATCACCTCGCCCTTCGTCTTGATTCCGAGCGAGAGCGGGGTGACGTCGAGGAGGAGGATGTCCTTGACCTCTCCCTTGAGCACGCCGGCCTGGAGCGCGGCGCCGACGGCGACGACCTCGTCGGGGTTGACGCCTTTGTGCGGCTCCTTGCCGATCAGCTCCTTGACCTTTTCCTGCACCGCCGGCATGCGGGTCATGCCGCCGACGAGGACGACGTGGTCAATCTTCGACGAGTCGAGACCTGCGTCGGACAGCGCCTGCTTCGTCGGACCGACCGTCCGCTCGAGCAGGTCGGCCGTGATCTCCTCGAGCTTCGCCCGCGTGAGCTGGAGATCGAGGTGCTTCGGCCCCTCCGGCGTCGCCGTGACGAACGGGAGGTTGATCTGGGTCGTCATCGTGGACGACAGCTCGATCTTCGCCTTCTCGGCCGCCTCGTACAGGCGCTGGAGCGCCATCCGGTCGGCCGCCAGGTCGATGCCCTGGTCCTTCTTGAACTCGGCGACCATCCAGTCGACGACTGCCTTGTCGAAGTTGTCGCCGCCGAGGTGGTTGTCGCCTGCGGTCGACTTGACCTCGAAGACACCCTCGCCGAGCTCGAGCACCGACACGTCGAACGTGCCACCGCCGAGGTCGAAGACAAGAATCGTCTGGTCGGACTCCTTGTCGAGGCCGTACGCGAGCGAGGCCGCGGTCGGCTCGTTGATGATGCGCAGGACGTTGAGGCCTGCGATCTTGCCGGCGTCCTTCGTCGCCTCGCGCTGCGCGTTGTTGAAGTAGGCAGGGACGGTGACGACGGCGTCGGTAACGGTCTCGCCGAGGTACGACTCCGCGTCCTGCTTCAGCTTCTGGAGGATCATCGCGCTGATCTCCGGCGGGGCGTACTCCTTGCCCTCCGCCGTGACGCGCACGTCCCCGTTCGGGCCCTTGTCGACCTCGTACGGGACGATCGTCATCTCCTCCGTCACCTCGTCGAACTTGCGCCCCATGAAGCGCTTGATCGAGAAGATCGTGTTGGTCGGGTTGGTGACCTGCTGCCGCCGCGCGGGGGCGCCCACGAGCCGCTGGCCGTCCTTCGTGAACGCGACGACGGAGGGTGTCGTGCGGCCTCCCTCGGCGTTCGGGATGACGGTCGGCTCGCCGCCCTCGAGCACGGCCATGCACGAGTTCGTCGTGCCGCGGTCGATGCCGATGGTCTTTGCCATGTTGTGCTGCTCCTTCTCGGTTGAGAAAATCTAAGCCGGTTTATAGCAGATATGCCTTGCACCTCGCCACTTCACCGGACTCAGCGAAACGTGCCGATGAGCGCGCCGCCGGCGACGATCAGCGCCGCCCCGAGGAACAGCCTCTTCCCCACGAGCTCCGAGTCGCGCAGGAGGAGCACGGAGAGCGCAACACCGGCCAGCGACTCGATCGCCACGAGCGGCGCCACGACGGTTACCCGGCCGCGGTAGTACGCCTCGAAGAGAGAGACGTACGAGCCGCCGAAGAGCAGACCGGCCGGCAGGAAGCGGAGCCAGCGGCGCCCGATACCCTCTCGCGCCCAGACGACGATGAGCGCCGTGCCGCCGAGCAGCGCGGCCGCTGCGGCGACCGCCGGCGGCACGGCGGTCTTCCCGACGGCGAGGTGGCGCACGAGGTTGTCACGGATCGCGAAGAGCGTCGCACCCGCGAACGCGTAGACGAGGCCGAGCCTGCTGAGGTGCGCCGGGCGCCCGCGCTCGCGGGCGAGCTCCACTCCCCCGGCCACGACGAGCACCGCGCCTGCGAGCAGCGGGGCGCGGGCGGGCTCGCCGAGGAAGATGAGGGCGATCGTCACCGAGACGAGCGGCGCCGTTCCGAAGACCATCGAGACGCGAGACGAGCCCGACTCGCGGATCGCGATCGTGACGAGGATCTGGGCCGCGCCCGGCGAGAGGAGGCCCGCGAGGAGGAAGGGCCACGCCGACGAGAGGTGAAGACCCCGCGCCGGGGCCTCGGCGGCCGCGGCGACCAGCGCAACCACGAGCGCGGTCGCGGCGGTGGCGATCGTCGCGAGGGCGACGTCCGGATCCCGCTGGAGCGCCATCCGCAGCGCCACGCTCATGGCGCCGAAGAGAAGCGCCGAGGCGAGCGCGAGACCGACGGCGGCTATACGGCCTCCAGCGCGTGCTCCGGCATCGGCCGACCGCGCGCGAAGAGCGGGACGAACACGTGCGCCAGCGGGCCGATCGCGAGCGCGTAGAGGACCGTGCCGACGCCAACGGTGCCGCCGAGGAGCCAGCCGGTCGCGAGCACCACCACCTCGATCCCGGTGCGGACGACGCGGATCGAGTGCCCGCGCGCCGCGAAGCCGGTCATCAGCCCGTCACGTGGCCCGGGCCCGAGCCCGGCGCCGATGTAGGCGCCGGTCGCGACGCCGTTCAGGAACACGCCGCACACGAGGCAGGCGACGCGCACGGCCAGCGCGTGAGGCGCGTGCACGTGCCCGAGCACGAGATCCATCGTCCCACCGACGAGGACGACGTTGCTCAGCGTCCCGATGCCCGGCCGCTGCCGGAGCGGGATCCAGAGCAGCAGGACGACGACGCCCACGAGGATCGCCCACGTCCCGATCGCGAGCGACGTGTGGCGCGCGAGCCCCTGGTGAAATACGTCCCACGGGTCGAGGCCGAGACCGGCGAGCACGAGCAGCGACGAGCTGACGCCATAGAGGACGAGGCCGCCGTACAGCTGAGCGAGACGTAAGCGCACGCCACGAACGTACACTCGCGCGGTGTCCACGGAGACGACGCTCGCCGCCCGGCTTGCAGAGGACGCGGCCGAGCGCTTCCTCCGCTACGTCCGCATCGACACGCAGTCCGACGAGGACTCCGACACCTACCCGAGTACCGACGGGCAGCTCGTGCTGCTACGCCTCCTCCGTGACGAGCTGGAGCAGGCCGGGCTCGACGACGCGACGATCGACGAGCACGGTTACGTGACGGCGACTCTGCCGGCGACGGTCGAGCACGATGTCCCGGCGATCGCGCTGTTCGCCCATGTCGACACCGCGCGCGAGGTGAGCGGTGCCGGCGTCTCGCCGCAGCGCGTGCGGTACGACGGCGGCGAGATCCCGCTGGGAGACTCGGGCCAGTCGATCCGCCCGGAGCAGTCGCCCGAGCTTGGGAACCATGTCGGGCACGAGCTGATCACGACCGACGGGACGACGCTCCTCGGGGCGGACGACAAGGCCGGCGTGGCGGAGATCATGGCCGCGATCGGCCACCTCGTCTCGCAGCCCGAGATCCCGCACGGAGTCGTCAAGGTCGCGTTCAATCCGGACGAGGAGATCGGGCAGGGCGTCATCCACTTCCCGGTCGAGAGCTTCGGCGCCGCCATCGCCTACACCGTCGACGGCTCCACCGCCGGCGAGCTGCAGTCGGAGACGTTCTCCGGCGCGCAGGTGCGGATGCGCGTCCACGGCCGCTCGATCCATCCCGGGTGGGCGAAGGGCGAGCTCGTGAACGCGATCAAGGTCGCCGCCGAGATCGTCTCGCGCCTGCCGCAGGACAGCCTTTCTCCCGAGACGACCGACGGGCGCGAGGGATACGTCCATCCGGTGCTCGTCGAGGGCGACTCCTCGGAGGTCGAGCTGCGCTTCATCGCCCGCGACTTCGAGAACAACCGCCTCGCAGAGCATGTCGCCTTTCTGCGCGCCCTTGGGGAGGAGGTCGCGGCGGCCGCACCGGGCTGTTCGATCGAGGTCGAGGACCGCATCCAGTACCGGAACACACGCGACGCGCTCGAGCGTCATCCGGAGATCGTTGCGAACCTCGAGGAGGCGATCCGCCGCGTCGGTCTCGAGCCGAAGCAGACGGCGATCCGAGGCGGCACCGACGGCTCCGCGCTCACGGAGATGGGACTGCCGACAGCGAACGTCTTCACCGGCGGCCACGACGCGCACAGCGAGCGCGAGTGGATCTGCGTCGAGGACATGGGCCTCGCTGCCGCGACGCTCGTCGAGCTCGCGCGCGTGTGGACTGAGCGCTAACGCGCATACTGAAGGCATGGAGCCGCTCCTCGATCGCCTCGGGCGTCCACTCGAGACCCTCAGGGTCTCGATCACCGACCGGTGCAACTTCCGCTGCGTCTACTGCATGCCGAAGGAGGTGTTCGGTCGCGACTACACCTTCCTCGAGCGGCGAGAGCTGCTCACGCTCGAGGAGATCGCGCGCGTCGTCGGTGTCTTCGCAGGCCTCGGCGTCCGCACCGTCCGCATCACCGGCGGCGAGCCGCTCGTTCGCCGGAACGTCGAGCACCTGATCGAGCTGCTCGCGGCGATCGAGACGCCGGAAGGCGGCCGGCTCGAGCTCGCGCTGACGACGAACGGCTCGCTCCTCACACAAAAGGCGGAGGCGCTCGCGGCCGCAGGCCTGAGCCGCGTCACCGTCAGCCTCGACTCGCTCGACGACGAATCCTTCCGCGCCCTGAACGACGTCGACTTCCCGGTGCAGCGGGTCCTCGAGGGCATCGACGCAGCCACGGCGGCCGGGCTGCCCGTGAAGGTCAATGCCGTAGTCAAGCGCGGCGCGAACGACGGAGACGTCCTCGCGCTCGCGGAGCACTTCCGCGGCACCGGCCATGTCCTCCGCTTCATCGAATACATGGACGTCGGCTCGACGAACGGCTGGCGGCTCGAGGACGTCGTCACTGCCGAGGAGATCGTCCGGCTCATCTCCGAGCGCTGGCCGCTCGAGCCGGCCGCGGCCGAGCGGCCCGACGCGACGGCGCGGCGCTGGCGCTATCTCGACGGCGCGGGTGAGGTCGGCGTCGTCGCGTCCGTCACGCAGCCTTTCTGCGGCGGCTGCTCCCGGGCGCGGCTCTCGGCGGAAGGGCGCCTCTACACGTGTCTGTTTGCCGCGCGCGGCCACGACCTGCGCGCGCCGCTCCGCCTCGGCGCCTCCGACGACGAGCTCGCCGAGCAGCTGCACTCGATCTGGACGCGCCG
>VAXA01000291.1 GCA_005883365.1 Actinomycetota bacterium | reverse complement strand
GCCGCCGCTCACCGCGGCGCGTTCGACGTCTGGACGGAGGACGGCGCCGTCCGCTCTCGCCTGCCCGGCCGCGCGTTGCACGACGGCCTCGATGTCGCCGTCGGCGATTGGGTCGGCCTCGCCGACGGCCTCATTCGGGCCGTGCTCCCGCGCCGCAGTGCGATCGTGCGTAATGCCGCCGGCCTAACCACGACCGCACAGACGCTCGCCGCAAACGTCGACGTCGCCTTCGTCGTCTCGTCGCTCGGACCGGACCTCGAGCCGCGCCGCATCGAGCGGTACCTCGTCACGATCTGGGAGAGTGGCGCCTCCCCCGAGATCGTGCTGACGAAGGCAGACCGGCTCGACGACCCCTGGCCGCTCGCGGCGGAGGTGGAGTCGGTCGCGATCGGCGTGCCGGTACACGTCGTCTCGGCGGTGACCGGGGAGGGCTGCGACGGCCTCCGTGCCCGCATCCCGGCCGGCGTCACGGCCGTCCTGCTCGGCTCCTCGGGCGTCGGCAAGTCGACGCTCGTGAACTACTGGCTCGGCGGAGAGGTGATGGAGACGCGCGAGACCCGCGAGGACGACGACGAGGGGCGCCACACGACTACCGTCCGCCAGCTGCTGACGCTGCCCGGCGGTGGGCTCGTGATCGACACGCCTGGGCTACGGGAGCTGCAGCTCTGGGACGTCGGCTCCGCCGGCCTCGAGGCGACATTCGCGGACGTCGAGGAGCTGGCCGCGGATTGCCGCTTCGCCGACTGCTCGCACGCGCACGAGCCGGGCTGTGCCGTCCTCGCCGCCGTCGAGACTGGGGACCTACCGCAGGAGCGCTTCCACAGCTGGCGCAAGCTGCAACGCGAGCTGCACGCGATCGCGCTCCGCCACAACGCGGTGCTGCGGAAGGAGGAGGTGCGGAAATGGAAGCAGCGGGCGCGCGAGGGCCGCGCGCGGGCGAGGCTGCGGTGATGGCTACGGCCTCGGCGCGGCCGCCGCGATCTCGGCCGGCGCGGCGGCGTGCTTCGCCGAGAAGTTGTCGGCGAACATCTGCGCGAGCTCGCGGGCCTTCCGGTCGTAGGCGTCCGGATCGGCCCACGTGGAGCGCGGGTCGAGCAGCGACTCGTCGACGCCCGCCGCACGCAGCGGCACCTCGAAGCCGAACACGGGATCCGTCCGGAACTCCACGCCGGCCAGCTCTCCCGAGAGCACGGCGGCGAGCAGCGCGCGCGTCGCCTGGATCGGCATCCGGTGCCCATCGCCGAAGGGACCGCCCGTCCAGCCCGTGTTGATCAGCCACACCGTTGCGCCGTGCCGGTCGAGCTTCTCGCCGAGCAGCGCCGCGTAGACGGTCGGCGGCTGCGGCAGGAACGGCGCACCGAAGCACGTCGAGAACGTCGGCTGCGGCTCGGTCACGCCGAGCTCCGTGCCGGCGAGCTTTGACGTGTAGCCGGAGAGGAAGTAGAAGAGCGCCTGCTCGCGGCTGAGCCGCGCGATCGGCGGCAGGATCCCGAAGGCGTCGGCGGCGAGGAAGATCACCGAGCGGGGATGGCCGGTTCGCTTCGCCGGCAGCGCGTTCGCGATCCGCTCGAGCTTGTACGCCGCGCGCGTGTTCTCGGTCTTCGCGTCGTCGTCGAGGTCGAGGACGCCGCGCTCGTCGACGACGACATTCTCGAGCACGGTGCCGAAGCTGTGCACCGCCTTCCAGATCTCGGGCTCGGCCTCGGCCGAGAGCCGAATCGTCTTCGCATAGCAGCCGCCCTCGAAGTTGAAGACGCCGTCGTCGCCCCAGCCGTGCTCGTCGTCGCCGACCAGCAGCCGCTCAGGGTCGGCCGAGAGCGTCGTCTTGCCCGTGCCGGAGAGACCGAAGAAGACCGCGACGTCCTGCCCGTCCTGCGAGACGTTCGCCGAGCAGTGCATCGGCATGACGCCGTCGAGCGGCAGACGGTCGTTCATCAGCGTGAAGACCGACTTCTTGATCTCGCCGCCGTAGAAGGTGCCGCCGACCAGGATCTCGCCGCGCGACGGGTGCAGGCAAACGAACACGCCCGTCCGGGTTCCGTCCCGTTCGGGATCGGCTTCGACCTCGGGCTCGTGGAGGACGAGCACGTCGGGCTCGAAGTCGGCGAGGTCCGCCTCCGCGGGCTCGATGAACATCGTCTTGGCGAAGAGCGCGTGGTACGGGTGCGTCGTCAGGACGCGCACCGAGAGCCGGTGCTTCGGATCGGCGCCGCAGAAGGCGTCGATCACGTACACGTCGCCGTCCTCGAGGTATGCGACGACCTTGGAGCGCAGCCCGTCGAAGTGCTCCTCCGAGATCTCGCCGTTGACGTCGCTCCACCAGATCCGGTCGACCGAGCCCGGCTCGCGCACGATGAACTTGTCCTTCGGCGAGCGGCCGGTGAATCGGCCGGTGTCGACGACGAGCGGCCCGTCTTCGGCGAGAACGGCCTCGCCGCGGTCGAGCGCGGCCGCGTAGAGCTGAGACGTCGTCGGGTTGCGGAGTACGCGTCCGGTGACGCGCAACCCGTGGACGGCGAGGCTCTCTTCCGGCCGGTCGGTGATCGTCAACGCTCCTCCTCGTGGGGACGGCGGTGCAGGTGTCGCATCGTAGTGGCCATCGGCCGCGAGGCGCGCTGCTCGCTAGGATCGGCGCGTGGATCCGGCGGCGTACTAGCGGCACTGGCTTCGGGCGAGCGTCTGTCCCGCCGACGGCGGGCAGACCGCTTTGCCGCCACCACTAGCGCAACGGAGGTACGACCCATGAACCGTCAGAACCTGTTCGCCGACGCTCCTTGGGACTCGGAGGAGCGCGGTCCCGAGACCGGGCTGGTGCATCGCATCTTCTGGCGCCCGGACGATGCTCGGATGGGCGCGACCCTCTGGGACCTGTCCCCGGGCGCGTCCGGCATGCGAATGCACATGCACTACGGCGCCGAGGAGATGTTCTTCGTCATCAGCGGCCGCCCCGTGTTCCGGACGATGGACGGCGAAGAAGAGCTCGCTCCCGGCGATTTCGTCTTCTGTCCTGAGGGACGGGCGGGCCTGCACGCCTACAGCAATCCGCAGAGCGAACCTGCCCGCGTCCTGGGGATGAGCGCGGGCGGCTTCCCCGACGTCGTCGCCTACCCCGAGCACGCATATGCGTGGGTTGCCACGCGAGACCCCGATCTCCCCGCCGGCGACGATCCGGGCATCATCCAGCGCTTCGATTTCCGGATGGAGTAGACGGAGAGAGGCCGCACGAGCGGCCTCTCTCCCGCTCTCGCAGCGTCTTCACAGGTCGCGTCCAGGTGCGGCACATACGCCGGAGGGAAGCTGGACGCAACCAGCCAACCAGCGCAAGGAGCGACCATGTCCCTCAGCACCGCGATCCTGATCAACGGCATCCTCGACCTCGGCGTCGTCCTCGCCGTCGCGGCGGCGATGCTCCTCCCCTTCACGCTCGACCGCCGCAAGCACGACGCCGCGGTCTACGCGTTCGCGGCGCCTCTCCCCGAAGAGCTCGCCGCTTAGCTAGGAAGACTTCTCGACGCCGAGCGGCAGCGTGATCACGAAGGTCGCGCCGCCGCCCGGCGTCGGCCGTACCTCGACCGTACCTCCGTGCGCCTCGACAACGGCGCCGAC
>VAXA01000074.1 GCA_005883365.1 Actinomycetota bacterium | reverse complement strand
CCGCATAGGCGCAGAAGGTGAAGCCGTCCGACTGTGCGGATGTCGCCATCTCCGTCACGGCTGCGCGGGCGGCAGTCCCTTACGCCTGAGCTCGCGGGCGGCGAGCGCGATGCCCACCTGCAGGTCGGTCAGCGGCGGAGCACCGGCTGTCGGCGTGCTCGTGAACGCTGCCTTCACCTGCTCGGCCTTGCGCGACGCAGCGTCGGCGACGAGCGCGTCTCTGCTCCCATGTAGTGGGGGTGGCCGGAGTCGAGCCAGGCGAGCAGGCGCGGCAGGTGCGAGCCGCGATCCTCCAGGTCTCCCTCGCCGCAGAAGCGCAGGAGGATGGTCTTGATGAGCGACGTGTGGTCGAAGACCGTGTGGGAGGCGGACCCGCGCGCGACCAACGGCGAGACGACGATCGCGGGAACGCGGAGGCCGTAGAGGCCGAACAGCTCGGGGTCGTCGTCCTCGGCCGGGAGCGGTGGCACGTGGTCGTGGAAGCCGCCGTGCTCGTCATAGGTGATGACGAGGAGCGTCTTCTCCCAGAGCGGGCCCGACGCGAGCGCGTGGTAGACGGAGAGCACGAGCAGCTGCCCGTCGTGCACGTCGGAGGGCGGGTGGTCGTCGTTCGAGTCGCCTCCCCAGAGGGTCGAGTCCTTGAAGTTCGGGTCGATCCAGGAGACCGCCGGCAGCTTCCCCCGCGCCGCATCCTCGAGGAAGCTCGAGCTCGCCTCGTCGATCAGCGGCAGCTCTTCTAGCGCGGTCTTCCACGACAGCTTCGTCTTGTCGACGTAGGCGAAGCGGTCCCAGTGCGAGAGCCAGTAGTGCCTGTCGACGCAACGCAGCGTGCCGGGGTCGTAGGAGTACCAGCGCCAGGACACGCCGTGCGCATCGAGGTGGCGGATGAAGGAGGGCAGGTCGTACAGCGGCGACTGCCCCGACGGCTTGTCGTCTCGGGTGCCGTCGGCGCGGCCGGCGATCGCGTAGAGCCGGTTCGGCCAGGTGGCGCCGGGAACCGAGCAGAACCAACGATCACAGACGCAGAACTCGGCGGCCAGGTGGTCGTAGACGGGCAGGTCGGCGGCGTCGTAGTAGCCCATCACGAGGCCCGGGTCGTGGTCGGCTGCGCCGCGCTGCGCGAGCTTGGCGGCGAAGCTGTCGACGAAGCCGCTCATCTCCCCGCCTGCGATCTGCACGCTCGTCGCCTCGCCGGAGTGGTCGGGGTCTTCGACCGCCTCGAACGCGGTGCGGTCGAGATGGTGGATCGGGTAGGAGCGGCCGCCGTACTCGTTCGCCATCCCGGCCTTCAGGCCGTCGATGTCCTCACGGCCGCCCTCCAGGCTGAGGTAGCCGAGCATGTGGTCGAAGGAGCGGTTCTCGAGCATCAGCACCACGACGTGCTCGACCTTCGCGAGCGCCCCTGCTGCATCCGCCGCGCTCAGCTCTTCACCCATGGCGGCAGAACGGTCGCCTGCGCCTCGACGATGTCGCGGTAGAACGCCTCTCGCAGGCGCACCGACAGCACAGCGGCCCGGGCCTTCGCCCAGGCGAGCAGCCCGGCGCCGGTCACGCCGAAGAACCCGAGCACGGAGGCGAGGATCGCCGTGCCGGTGTTGTGCGTCTTTGCCCCGAGGTAGTAGCCCGCGACGCCGAGCAGAGCGACCCCGACAAGGCCGAGCGCCGTCTCGAGCGGCAAGGTCTGCACGACGCGGAGCGCCTGGCGCAGCGCGAGCCGAAGCCCGAAGCGCTTGGCGAACGAGGTGGGATCACGGGAGCCGAGCAGGACTTCTCGCCAGTTCTGCAACTGGCGGCGGAGTGCCTCCAGTGCGTCGTCCCCCGGGTGGCTGCGCACCTCGTTGTCGGCGATGACCTTGCACCAGCGGCTGAGCGGCCCTTGCACGGCCGGGCCGCTCAAGGGTGGAAGCGCGCCCTCGAGCAGCGCGAGGTAGGTGCCGAGCATCAGCTGGCGGCGCGGCCCGAGCAGGAACTCCCAGCTGCCGGGATGAGGCGGCGACGCCGTCGACTCGAGCGTCGGCTTCGTCAGCGGCGCGGGAGTCTCGGGATTCAGCGCCCAGAAGGCCTCGGAGAGACCGCGCCCGAGCTGGTAGGCGGCGTGCAGCTCCGCCGAGACGCTCAGGCCGTCCTGGATCTGGGCGTCCCAGTAGTAGATCGCGTCAGCCGCCGCCCGCCAAGCCTTCGCGACCTCGCTTCCAGCCGCGTGGGTGTCGGGCCGGGTGGGCGGCCGCCCGTTCTTCTCGACGGCGCCGAGTGCATTCTCGAGCTCGATCGCGATCGCCCTGACCGTCTCGGAAGCTGGCTCCTTCCGCTTCGGCAGCGGCCCGTCCACGCCGAATCGGCCGGCAAGCAGACCCGCCGCGACCCGCGTCGCGATCTGCTGCTCGACGAGCGAGTGCTCGCCGCCGATCGGAAGCGCATGGAACTGCTCCCGCGGGAACTGGTAGTCGACGGTTCCCGGAGGCTCGACGTGCCCGTAGCGAAGCCTGCCCCGCAGCTCGGCCATGGACCAGCCGAGGTTCAGCGCGGCTCGGAGCTGCTCGATATCCAGGGTGGTCGGCCCGGTCATCGGGTGACGGCGACCTCCGGCTGCGCGAGCGTCTTGCCGAACGAGTTGAGATACGCCTGTTGGTCGGGTGCCGTGAAGAAGTCGTGCGCGGCGTTCACACCCCACCCGTACAGAGAGTCGGCCTCGGTCCTCGTGAGGCCGAAGTCGGTGGTGCTGATCTGGTGCGTGGGGATCGAGACGGTGCGGGCGGAGACGACCTGCTCCATCTGCTCGCGATCCCACGCCTCGGTCGCCGCGGAGAACATCGCCTT
>VAXA01000004.1 GCA_005883365.1 Actinomycetota bacterium | reverse complement strand
GAACCCGGCGTCCAGACGCTTGGCCGCCAGCTGCGCGAGGTTGCGCACCTCTGCGGCCGTGAACGGCGAGCTGCTGGCCCCGACGAGGAAGTCGAGATACGAGCCATGCGAGAGGACGACGACCGCCTCGTACGCGGTGCGGCCGTTGACCGCGACCTTGACGAGCTCGCCCCGCGCGTTGTCGCCGACACCGCTGAGGCTGACCGGGGTCACCTGGGCCTTGCCGCCGAAGCCGGCCGCGAGCGCGCTCACCGCAATTGCGGCGAAGTAGCGGACCTCCGTCTGGGTGCCTCCGACGAGCACCTCCTGGGAGAGGAAGGGGAACGTGCCCGACGACGTCATCGTCAGGTCGTAGACCGACAGCGCGTTCTGGTCGAGCGCGTCCTTCGGCTTCGAGTACGTGTTGCGCACCACGGTGGCGCGGCTGCCGAGATCGGCCGTCGTGAGTACCAGGCCCGCGGGCTTCGGCCCGTGAGCCGGTGGCCCCGGCTGCAGCGGCCGCGGCAACTTCACCGGGCTTGCGTGGAGACGGCCGGCAAGAGCGAGCCGCATCCGCTGATACAGCCGGCGTGCGACGGTCGGCACGAGTTGCGCAGCGGCCGATGTCGACCCGGCCGAGACGGACACGTCGAGGAGGTACTGGCCCTGCTCGAACTCCGCGTCCACGCCGTGGATCGGCTTCAGGCCCTTGATCGTGGCGGTACCGGCATAGACCCAATGCGGACCGGGGATGCCGGACGGCCGCAGCGCCTTCACCGAGAAGTCGATTCCGAGCTTCTTGAGCGATGAGCTGTTCAGCTCGTCCCGGCGCCAGAAGTCGAGGCCCTTGCGCGCGTCCGCCGCGTTGCGGTACCGCTCGATCGCGGTCTGGATCTCGGTCACGCCTGCAGCCCCGCCGAACGGATTCCCGTAGTCCAGGAGGTAGCCGCTGACGCGACCGAGGCGCGTCAGCTGGGCCGCCGTCACGCTGGCCGTCGCCTCGCTCGCCGCCTCGGCGTTCGAGACGACCCCGGAGTCCCGCGCGAGCGGCAATGAATGCCCAGCCGGGCCGAGTGTCGACTTCGGCAGCGGGACGAGCGCGAGCTGGACCTGCGAGGCGCTGCTAGCGGCCGCGGCCGGCACGAGGACGACGGCGGCGAGCGCCGCAGCAACGAACCCTCTCCGGACCATCACCGTGACCAGCCTAGTGACCGTTGGCGGAAAAGTGCATGTAGTCCTTCGTCGAGCCGACCCACGAACCGCCCCAGCCCCAGCCGATCGAGGTGAAGGCACGCAGCACTGCCGGCGTCACCATCCCAGGCCGGTGCCATGACCGCTTGAGGTACGAGAGCGCCGTCTTGTCGCGCGTCATCCCGCAGCCGACGTACGGGTTCTCCCGTGGATCGATGTCGACGGCCTCGCCGTAGGCGTGCATCGACCAGTGGTGGGTGCTCGTCCCACCAGAGCACGGGGACGGCACGGCGGCTCGGCACTCGAAGGACGCGGTCACGTCACCGCTCTGGTCCGGATGCGGACTGTAGGTGGACGAGAAGGCTGCATCCCGGATGGGGAACCGCATCCGGTAGAGCTTCCCGAAGACCGTGGCGAGTGGGTGTGCGACCTTCGCGTTGACCACGATCTGGCCGATGTGGGTCGACCGGTCGAAGCCGTAGTAGCGGAAGCTGAGGACGCGGAGCTCCGACATCCAGACGGGGCAGCCGCGGTGCCACTCGCCCGCGGCCACGATTGCCTGCTGCTGCGCGTGCGTGAGGCGCGCGACGCCGGTGTGGCCGGTGGCGTGATGCGTGGTGGCGGCGGTGACCGAGAGGACAGCGCTGAGGACGACTACGGCGATGCTCTTCATCGAGCGGCCATGGTGCCAGCGATCCAGTCGGCTCGCCTCGGTGTCACGCCGGTTCGGTTTTGAACTCCTTCCCCGCTGGAGTAGCCTTTTCCTCGGACGGGGCCATGAGGGTCCGGTCATGACCCAACGGAGGGTGGTAATGAAGTTCAAGTCACGGTGGGGAGCCGGGCTGCTCGTCGCGTTCCTCACACTTGCTGTCGCGAGCTCCGCGGCGGCCAAGGTCGCCACGAGCTCCTCGAGCATCCAGGCATGCGCACTGCTCCCGGACACGACGTCGTCGACGCGGTACACGCTGTTCGACGCTCCGTACCTGAAGAAGGCGTTCAAGGCGGCGCACATCTCTGCTCAGGTGGTGAACGCGCAGGCCAGCACGACGCGCCAGAAGTCGCAGGCCGAAGGCTGCCTCGCGAAGGGCGCGAAGGTGCTCCTGCTCGATCAGCTCACCCCGGCCTCCGGCACGGCGATCACGAACCTCGCCGTCAAGCACGGCGCGAAGGTGATCGACTACGACCGCCTGGTTGTCGGCAGCAAGGCGGCGTACTACGTCTCCTTCAACAACCCCACCGTCGGCAAGCTGCAGGCCAAGGGCCTCATCGCCGGCCTGAAGGCGAATGGCAAGTACTCGCAGCATCCCGTCATCGCCGAGCTCAACGGCGGCATCACCGACAACAACGCCAAGCTGTTCAAGCAGGGGTACGACTCGGTGCTCAAGCCGCTGTACAACAACGGCACGTTCAAGCTGGCAACCGCCGGCGACCAGTGGACGGACTGGAGTGCAACGAAGGCGCGCACGATCTTCGACCAGATGCTCGCCCGGAACGGGAACCACATCGACGGCGTCCTCGCGGCCAACGACGGTCTCGCGGGAGCGGTCGTCTCCTCGCTCCAGGCGCACAGCCTGAACCCGATCCCGCTCACCGGCCAGGACGCGACGCCGACAGGCGTCCAGTACATCCTCGCCGGCTGGCAGAGCGGCACGGTCTACAAGTCGGTCCGCCTCGAGGCCAACACGGCCGCCGCGACCGCGATCGCGATCCTCAAGCACAAGAAGGTGAAAGGCGTGAACGCAACGGTCAGCGGGACGAAGTCGATCCTGCTCACGCCCATTTGGATCACGAAGAAGAACTACACGAAGCTGTTCACGGACGGGTTCCTCAAGAAGAGCCAGGTCTGCGTCGGCCAGTACGCGAAGTACTGCAAGTAAGAAGCGCCCGAGGGACGGGGCCGCGTCGTCGGCCCCGTCCCTTTAGGCTCCCATCCCGGCCATGGCGACGACTGCACCCATACTCGAGCTGCGCGGGATCACGAAGGCCTTCGGGTCGGTGCAAGCGCTCGACGACGTGGACTTCGAGGTCCGCTCCGGAGAGGTCATGGCTCTCGTCGGAGACAACGGAGCCGGAAAGTCGACGCTGATCAAGTGCGTCGCCGGCATCCATCCGATCGACGACGGCGAGATCCGCTTCGACGGCCGAGCCGTGCACATCCACGGGCCGAAGGACGCGGCCCAGCTCGGAATCGAGGTCGTTTACCAGGACCTCGCGCTCTGCGACAACCTCGACGTCGTCCAGAACATGTTCCTGGGCCGTGAGGTGCGGAGCCTGCTCTTCCGGCTCAAGGAGGCGCCGATGGAGGAGCGAACGGCCGAGACCCTCCGGAGCCTGTCCGTGACGACGATCAGGTCGATCAAGCAGCCCGTCGCGTCGCTCTCGGGAGGTCAACGGCAGTCGGTGGCCGTCGCCCGGGCGGTGCTCTGGAACTCGCGCGTCGTCATCCTCGACGAGCCGACTGCTGCGCTCGGGGTCGC
Source organism: Actinomycetota bacterium (assembly GCA_005883365.1). Classification (GTDB taxonomy): domain Bacteria; phylum Actinomycetota; class Thermoleophilia; order Gaiellales; family Gaiellaceae; genus Palsa-739. The sequence goes on along the minus strand of VAXA01000004.1, from coordinate 153 downwards.
ACAGACCAGGCAGGTGCTCGCGCTCGTCAAGCGGCTCGCCGAGCAGGGTCTGGCGGTCGTCCTCATCTCCCACAATCTGACCGACATCTTCGAGGTCGCCGACCGGATCACGGTGCTCCGCCTGGGCCGCGCCGTCGGGGTCTACGAGCGGGA
>VAXA01000072.1 GCA_005883365.1 Actinomycetota bacterium | reverse complement strand
AGTCGCGGCGACCGCATTGCTCGGGTGGAACCCGTACAACGCCCTCGACCCCGGCTTCCAGCTCTCGTTCGCGGCGGTGCTGGCGATCTTCTTCCTCGCGCCGCGGTTCAAGAGTTGGCTCGAGGGCTATCCACTGCCGACCGGTCTGCGAACGGGCGTGGCCATATCGGCGGCGTGCGGGCTCGCGACGGCGCCGATCTCGTGGTTCCAGTTCCACCAGATCCCGTTGTTGACGGTCCCGGCCAACGCCATCGGCGGCTTCGTCGTTGCGCCGATGCTCGCGCTCGCGCTCGTCTGTGCGCTGCTGGCGCCCGTGGCGTCGTCGCTCGCGGCCGCTCTGGCGTGGGCGAACGGCTGGCTCGCCGCCTACCTTGCGGCCTGCGCCCACGTCTTCGGCGGTCTCCCCGGGGCTCAGGTGACATCCGGCCGGACGGCCGCCGTGCTCGGCCTGGGAGCGGTCGGCGCCGCCGCCTATGCTTGGCAGCGTGGCGAGCGAGCGCGAGCTGAAGCCGGTCTACCTCCTGACGGGGACGGATCGGCCGAAGATCGGCGTCGCGCTCCAGCGCCTGCGGGCGCGGATCGGTGAGGACGCGACCGAGCACCTGCGCGCCGCAGAGGCGTCGGGAGAGGACGCGGTCGCCGCCTGCAACGCGCTCGGTCTGTTCGGCGGCGACGCGCGACTGGTGGTGGTCGACGGCGTGGAGACCTGGAAGGCGGTGGACGTGAAGGAGCTCGAGTCGTATCTCGCAGCTCCGGCGCCGACCACTGTCCTCGCCCTCCTCGGCGATGGGATCAAGCGGGACTCCGCCCTCGCCAAGGCAGTCGCGAAAGCCGGCGACCTCCTCCTCTACGACGTCCCGAAAAAGCAGCTGCCCGAGTGGATCGCCGAGCAGTTCGCGCGCCTCGGCGCGTCCGCCGACCGTGACGCCTGCCGTGCGCTCGTCGAGGCCGTCGGAGACGACGTCGGCGATCTCGCCTCCGAGGTCCAGAAGCTCGCGACCTGGGCCAACGGCGAGCAAATCACACGCATGAACGTCGAGGAGCTCGCGGTCGGACGCGCCGAGACGCCGATCTTCGCGGTCACCGACGCATGGGGTCGCCGAGACGTCGCGGCGACACTCCGCGCCACCGAGTCCCTGCTCGACCGCTCGCACCGCCCGCGGTCGGGCGAGCTGATCCGCCTCGTCGCCTCGCTCGTGGGGCACGTCGGCCGGGTCCGGAAGGTCTCGCGCCTGGCCGACGAGGGAATCCGCTCGAGCGAGATCGCGAGCCGGCTGAAGATCCATCCGTTCGTCGCCGAGAAGGCGGCGAAGCAGGCGGGCAACTTCTCGCCCGAGGAGCTGGCGCAGGCGACTGTCCGGCTGGCCGAGCTCGACGCAGGGGCGAAGGGCGGCTCGCGCCTCCCGCCCGAGCTTCAGCTCGAGCGGACGCTTGTCGAGATCACTCGCCGGCCGGAGCGAGCCGGCTAGCCGCTACTTGCCGGAGTCGCCGGCGGTGAGCTTGGCCGCCTGGGACTTGCGCCGTGCCACGGTGTTCCGGTGGAGGGTGCCGCGTGCGGCGGCCCGGTCGAGCCACTGCACGAGCTCGCGATGCCGCGCCTCGGTCTCCTTCGCGTCGCCGTCCGCGACCGCCTCGTTCAGTCGGCGCATGAGCGTCTTCGCGGTCGAGCGCCAGCGGAGGTTCTCCTGCCGCTGCCGCGCCGCCTGGCGGACGCGCTTCTCTTGCTGCTTGATGTTCGGCATCTCGGAAAAAGGCCCGCAGCTTGCGGGCCGGGCGATGGTAGCAACCCCTCTCCCTATGCTGCCCTCGTGGAGGATGCCGAGCGGCAGCGGCGAGAGCGGCGGCTGGCGCGCGACCGCCGCCGGCGCGAGCAGGGCAGGCCGACGTACTTCGAGAGTGACGCAAGCCTCGACTCGTGGCCGGTTTCCCAGGATCCGGCCGAGCGGCCGACGGCGATTGTCCGCCCCCGCCGCGAGCGCGGCGAGCTGACGGAGCTCGAAGCGCGGGCGCTCGACGAGGAGGGGCAGTCGACGCAGGTCGGAGCCGGCGCTCCGGTCGAGGCCGAGCCGGAGGGCGACGTGGGACGTGGCCTCGCGCGGTCGGGCGCCATCTTCTCGCTGGCGACGGGACTCTCTCGGATTCTCGGTCTCGCGCGCGAGATCGTGGCCGCGGCGCTCTTCGGCATCACCGGTCGGATCAACGCCTTCGAGATCGCATTCCTCATCCCGAACACGGTGCGCTCGCTCGTCGCCGACTCGGCGCTGTCCGCTGCGTTCGTCCCCGTGTTCAGCGACCTGCTCGTGAAGGGCGAGCGGAAGCGCGCCTGGCGAGTTGCGTCCTCGCTCTTCTGGCTCATGCTCCTCGGCCTCGGAGGCCTCACGGCGCTGTTCATCCTCATCGCGCCGTGGGTGATGCAGGTCTTCGGCTACGGGCCGCACCACTACGGCGGGCTCGCGACCGGCCTAGCGCGGATCCTCTTCCCTCTCGTCCTCATCCTCGGGCTGTCGGGGATCGTGGTCGGGATCCTCAACAGCTACGACCACTTCACCGTGCCCGCGCTGAGCCCGGTGCTGTGGAACGTGATCATCATCTTCGGCCTTGCGCTCGGCGTGCCGAGCACGAGCTCGCACTCGACGAGGCTCTACATCTACGCAATTTCCATCCTCGTGGCGACGATCGCGCAGTTCTTGCTGCCGCTTCCGTGGCTGCGCGGGCGCGACGACCGGCTGCACATGGTGATCGACATCCGCGACCCGGCGGTGAAGCGTACGTTCGTGCTGATGGTGCCGGTCACGATCGGCCTCGGCCTGATCAACATCAATGCCGTCATCGACCAGCTCTTCGCGACGCACTTCCTGAACAGGAACCTCGCGCCGGCGGCGATCGTGCGGGCGTTCCGGCTCTACATGCTGCCGCAGGGGATGTTCTCGGTCGCCGTCGCGACCGTCCTCTTTCCACTCCTGTCGCGCCACGCGGCACGCGAGGACTGGGCCGGCTTCCGAAGCACCGTCGCCACGGGGCTGCGGCTGATTTCGTTCCTGCTTCTGCCGGCGAGCGCGGCGGCTGCCGTCCTCG
>VAXA01000071.1:11426-13150 GCA_005883365.1 Actinomycetota bacterium | reverse complement strand
GCCGTCTACGACGAACCCTCGGGCCTTCTGCACTTCCCGTACACGATCGAGCGCGGCGTTCGCTTCCCGGAAGAGACGATCGAGCTGATCGGCTTCCGCAAGCACGTGATGGAGACGCGCGGGCCGCTTCTGATCGAGGAGGGCTGGTCCGGGCTGGCCGAGCGCTACGGGAACCCGCAGGTGCTCTGGGGCGAAGAGCCGAAGTCGGCGCTCTTCGTTCCCCTCGTCGTCGGCGGGCGTGCGACCGGCGTGATCTCGCTGCAGAACGTCGACCGTACGCACGCCTTCAACGAGGGCGACCAGCGGCTCCTGATGACGCTGGCCGGTAGCCTCAGCGTCGCGCTCGACAACGCCCGCCTCGTGCATGAAACGCGGCAGCGCGTGGCCGAGCTGGGGACGGTGAACAGCGTCGGCCAGGCGCTCTCGTCCCAGCTCGACCTCGACGCGCTGATCGAGCTCGTCGGCGAGCAGGTGCGCGAGACGTTCGAGGCAGACATTGCCTACGTGGCGCTGCACCACGAGGCGGACGGGCAAATCGAGTTCGCCTACTACTACGAGAGCGGCGAGCGTCAGCCTCAGGCGCCAATCAAGTACGGGGAGAACCTCACGTCGCAGATCCTCCGCTCACGCGAGCCGCTCCTCCTCAACCGCCAGGAGCACTACGAAGGCCAGGCGAGCGTCGGAACGCCCTCTCGCTCCTACCTCGGAGTGCCGATCCTCGTCGGCAGCAAGGCGATCGGGGTGATCAGCGTCCAGAGCATCGAGGAGGAAGGGCGGTTCGGCGAGGCCGACTCGCGGTTGCTCGCGACGATCGCTGCGAACGTCGGCGTGGCGATCCAGAACGCCCGCCTGTTCACCGAGGTGGAGCGGCAACGCGAGTACTCGGCATCGCTCGTCGAGATCAGCCCTGCGGCGGTGGTCGTGATGGACGTCGGCGAACGGGTCATCGACTGGAACCCGGCCGCAGCGGAGCTCTTCGGCTATTCGGCCGAAGAAGCCGTCGGCCGGCACGTCGACGACCTCGTCTTCGGCGACACATCTCGCGACGAGGGGCGCGAGGTCACGGCGGAGGCGATGCGAGAAGGTCGCGCCCAGCGGATCACCACGCGTACGCGCAAGGACGGGACGCCCGTCGACGTCGAGCTGATGCTCGTCCCACTCACCGTGGAGGGCGCCCATTCAGGCTTCCTCGGGATCTACCACGACGTGACCGAGCTCCAGCGTGCCCGCCAGGAGGCCGAGGCGGCGACGCAGGCGAAGAGCGCCTTCCTCGCCACGATGAGCCACGAGATCAGGACGCCGATGAACGCCGTGATCGGCATGACCGATCTTCTGCTCGGCACCGAGCTGACCGGCGAGCAGCGTGAGTTCGCCGAGGTCGTCCACTCGAGCGGGGACGCGCTGCTGCACGTGATCGACGACATCCTCGACTACTCCAAGATCGAGGCCGGCAAGCTGGACCTCGAACGGGAGCCGTTCAACCTGCGCGACTGCGTTGAGGGGGCGCTCGACATCGTCGCGCCGCGCGCCTGGGAGAAGGAGATCGAGCTCGGCTGCCTGATCGAGGAGGCCACTCCCGCCGGGATCGTCGGCGACGAGGCGCGCCTGCGGCAGGTGCTGCTCAACCTCCTCTCGAACGCGGTCAAGTTCACCGAGCGCGGCGAGGTCATGGTGCTCGTCGACGCCGAGGAGACGGGAACGGGGTCGCACCGGGTCGAGCTCGC
>VAXA01000071.1:0-11315 GCA_005883365.1 Actinomycetota bacterium | reverse complement strand
CCCGTCACAGCTGCGGAGGTGCCGGCGAAGATCGCGCTCGCCGACGGCCTCCCGCACCTCGCCGGGAAGCGGATCCTCATCGTTGACGACAATGCGACGAACCGCGAGATTGTCACCCGGCACGCGCGCTCGTGGGGAATGGAGCCCGTCGCGGTGGAGCTGCCGGCCGCGGCCCTCGAGCTGATCGAGCAGGGCGAGCCGTTCGACATCGCCGTCCTCGACATGATGATGCCGGATATGGACGGGCTGGCCCTGGCGGGCGAGATCCGGAGCCGGCGGAGCGCGCAGGAGCTTCCACTCCTGCTGCTCACCTCGCTGGGGCGCCTGCCGCAATCGCAGTCGAGCAGCGTCTTCTCGGCTCAGCTCGCGAAGCCGCTCAAGGCGTCACAGCTCTACAACACGCTCCTGCACCTGCTCACAGCAGGCGGGGCCGGGGAGGAGGAGGTCGAGCCCGTGACAGACGGAAAGCGTGCCAGGTCGGTGCTGCGGATCCTGCTCGCAGAGGACAACGCGATGAACCAGAAGGTGGCGCTGCGCCTGCTCGAGCGGCACGGCTACAGCGCCGACGTCGCGGAGAACGGGCTCGAGGCGATCGAGGCGCTCGAGCGGCAGCCGTACGACGTCGTCCTCATGGACGTGCAGATGCCGCAGCTCGACGGCCTCGATGCCACCCGCCGGATCTGCGAGCGCTGGCCGGCTGAGAGCCGCCCGCACATCATCGCCATGACGGCGAACGCGCTCCCCGAGGATCGCGAAGCCTGCTTCGCGGCCGGCATGAACGACTATGTGGCGAAGCCGATCCGCGCCGAGGAGCTCGCCGCCGCGCTGAAGCGCGCGAAACCGCTCAAGAACGGTGACGTCGGTTCGGACCGGGTCGAGTACGTCAATCTCGACGACGGCGCGCTCCAGAGTCTGCGAGATCTCGGCGGCGACGACTTCCTCGCCGAGGTGATCGATGCGTTCCTCGCGGATGCGCCGGAGCTGATCGCGACCCTCCGCCGCTCGCTGGACGAGCAGGGCACCGAGGAGCTGCGGCGGGCTGCGCACACGCTGAAGTCGAACGGCGCGACGCTGGGCGCAGGGGAGTTCGCGGAGCTCTGCCGGACCCTCGAGCAGCGCGCCAAGGCCGGCGAACTCGACGGCGCCTCGCAGCTCGTGGAGCAGATCGAGCAGGAGTACGGGCCGCTCCGCGACGCCCTCACGGCTCTCCGATCGGAACCCGTCTCGTGAGCCTCCCCGCTCCCACGCCCGGCACGATCCTCATCGCCGACGACAACCGGGTGAACCGGCTCTTGCTTGCCCGCGGGCTCGAGCAGGAAGGGCACACGATCGTCTTCGCCGAGCACGGCGGCGAGGCGCTCGACCTGTTGCGGCGGCAGCGGTTCGACCTGATGCTGCTCGACGTCCTCATGCCTGAGCTCGACGGCTACGAGGTGCTCGCGAAGGTGAAGGACGATCCGCATCTCCGCGACATTCCGGTCGTCGTGACGTCGGCGCTCGACGAGATCGACAGCGTCGTCCGTTGCCTCGAGATGGGCGCCGAGGACTACCTGACGAAGCCGGTCAACCCGGTGCTGCTGAACGCGCGGATCAACGCGAGCCTCGAGAAGAAGCGCCTGCGCGACCAGCAGCGGGAGCTGATCAGCAAGTTCGCCACCAAGGAAGTCGCGGAGGATCTGCTGACGTCGGGCTTCGCGCTCGGCGGCGAGTACGTCGAGGCGTCGGCGATGTTCTGCGACATCCGCTCGTTCACGACGATCGCGGAGGCGCGCGAGCCGACCGAGACGATCGAGCTGCTCAACGACTACTACACGCTGATGATGGACGCCATCAACGGCGAGGGCGGGGTCGTCAACCAGATGGTCGGCGACGGCCTGATGGCGATCTTCGGGGCTCCCGCGCCGCGCGACGACCACCGACAGGCGGCCGTGCTCGCGGCGCGCCAGATGGTCGAGCTGATCCGGCTGTTCAACGAGGATCAGGCGGCGCGCGGCAGGGTGCAGATCCAGATCGGGGTCGGGATCGCCTCGGGCCGCGTCGTAGCCGGCTACACGGGCACGAACAACCGGGCGACCTACACGTGCGTCGGCGACACGGTCAACGTCGCCGCCCGGCTCGAGGCCCATACAAAGGAGCTGGGCCGTCCGATCCTGATCGACGAGAACACGCGGCAAGGCATCGCGGACGGGATTGCAGTCGAGGCTCAGGGTGAGCTGCTCATGAAGGGAAAGACCGAGCCGACGAAGGTCTACGCCGTCCTCGCCGACGCAGTCGTGGCCGAGACGGCGTAGCTCCGCAACCTGGGAGCTTGACCCGCGTCTAACCTCGCGGGATGCGGAGGGTCGTCGTGACGGGGCTCGGCGCAGTGACGCCGATCGGTGCCGACGCGCCGTCGACGTGGCGCGCAGCGGTCGCCGGCGAGAGCGGCATCGATTTCATTCGCTCGTTCGACGCGAGCGAGTTCCCGATGCGGATCGCGGCGGAGATGAAGGACTTCGACCCGACGCAGGTCGCGTCGCCGAAGGACGCACGGAGACTCGACCGGAACGTTCTCTTCTCCCTCGGCGCCGCGCGGGAGGCGGTGGCCGACGCCGGGCTCGACGGCGCCTACTCGCCGGACCGCGTCGGCATCCTCTTCGGCACCGCGATCGGCGGGATCGCGGGGATCGTCGAGCAGGTGGACGTGCTGCGCGAGCGCGGGCCCGATCGCGTCGCGCCGACCTTCATCCCGAACGTGCTCGTCGACACGGCGAGCGGCCAGCTCGCGATCTCGCTCGGCTTCCGCGGCCCGAACTACGCGCCAGTCTCTGCGTGCGCGACCGGCTCGACCGCGGTGGGGGAGGCTGCCGAGCTGATCCGGCGCGGAGACGCGGACGCCGTCCTCGCGGGCGGCGCGGAGGCGTGCATCACGCCGCTGATCCTCGCCGGCTTCTGCGCGATGCGCGGCCTCGTGGCCGAGGACGAGCACCCGCCACGGGCCTCGCGCCCCTTCGATGCAACCCGCGCCGGCTTCGTGATGGGCGAGGGCGCCTGTGTGCTCGTGCTCGAGGAGCTCGAGGCTGCCGAGCGGCGCGGCGCGACGATCTACGCCGAGATCCTCGGCTACGCGATGTCGAACGACGCACACCACCTCGCCCAGCCGGATCCCGCGTCAGTCGGCGTCGCCGAGATGATGCGCCATGCCCTCGAGCGAGCAGACGTCGAGCCCGAGCGGGTCGGCTACATCAACGCCCACGGCACCTCGACGCCGCTCGGCGACGCGGCCGAAACGCGGGCGATCAAGGAGGTCTTCGGCGACCACGCCTATCGCCTCGCCGTCTCGTCGACGAAGTCCGTGACCGGCCACTGCTTCGGTGCAGCGGGCGCCGTCGAGGCGATGATGTGCGTCCTCGCCGTCCGCGACGGAGTCCTGCCGCCGACGATGAACTATGTCCATCCGGATCCCGAGTGCGATCTCGACTACGTGCCGAACGAGGCGCGTGAGGTGCAGGTGGACATCGCCCTGTCGAACGCGATGGGGCTCGGCGGCCACAACGGCTGCGTCCTCGTCGGGCGCGTGCCGTGAGCTGGGAGGGCTCGGCCGCTCCGTACCGGATCGAGACGGAGCGGCTCGTAATTCGCTGCTACGAGCCCCGCGACGCTCCGCTCCTGAAGGACGCGCTCGACTCGAGCCTCGAGCACCTGCGCGAGTTCATGCCGTGGTCGCACGGCGAGCCGCAGCCGCTGGAGCAGAAGCTCGAGCTCATGAAGCTCTTCCGCTCGGAGTTCGACACGGGCGAGAACTTCACGTACGGGATCTTCGCCGCCGACGAGACGGAGGTGCTCGGGAGCACGGGGCTCCACCCGCGCATCGGCCCGCGGGGGCTCGAGATCGGCTACTGGGTGCGCTCGGGAGCGACGCGGCGGGGGATCGCGACGGAGTCGTCGGCGGCGCTCACGCGCGTGGGGTTCGAAGTCTGCGGCGCGGACCGGATCGAGATCCGGATCGAGCCGCGCAACCAGGCGAGCTTCGGCATCCCGCGCAAGCTCGGCTTCGTCGAGGAGGCGACGCTGCGGCGGCGTCTGCCCGCCCCGGAAGGCGAGGCGTTACGCGACGTCACGATCTTCACCATGTTCCGCGAGGACCTCGACCCGTCCATTGCGCCCAACATCCGCGCCTACGACGCGCGCGGGGAACGCGTCCTTTAGAGCCACGTCCGGAACCAGGTTGCAGACGTGTCCGATCCAGCCCCCACGCGGTCCCGAACCGCCACGTCCCGGTGCCGGGCACGCGGACATGTCCCGAGATGACACGTGCCGCGAGCGACGCCCTTGCGGATCCGAACGAAAGCCGCGCACCTGTCCACTCTGGCCACGTCCCGGCGCCTGGCACCTAGACGTGGCTCTTCGGGCCACGGCCGGAACCAGGTTCCGGACGTGACTGTTTCAGCCGTGCAGGGCGGCGACCGTCAGCTCGTCGAGCGAGCGGACAACGGTGTCCGCGAGGGCGAGTGCCTCGTCGTCGGGCGGATAGCTCGCATTCGGGATCGCGACGACGCGCATTCCGGCCGACTTCGCCGAGCGGATGCCGGCCTGGGAGTCCTCGACCGCGGTGCAGAGCTCCGGCGCCACGCCGAGCCGGCGTGCTGCCTCGAGGTAGACGTCGGGGGCCGGCTTGCCGCGTTCGACCTCCTCGGACGAGACCGTGGCGCGGAAGCAGTCCGCGAGCCCGGCGAGCTCGAGCACCGCTTCGAAAACCTCGCGGTTCGAGGAGGACGCGAGCGCGAGCGGGAACGCCGCTGCCGTTCGCCGCACGGCCTCGGCGGCACCCGGCAGTAGGGGCAGCTTGCGCCGGTACGACTCGAGCATCCGCGCGACGACGTCGCGGTTGATCGCCTCCGAATCGTCAGGCACTCCCGCCTCCTCGTGGAGAAAGCGAGACCATTCTGGCGCGCTCATCCCCATCATCGCCCGCTGTACCTCCTCGTCGTAGCGGCCGCCACGCTCGCGGACGTAGCGCTCGCGCACCGCGTCCCACACCTCCTCCGACTGGAGCAGTACGCCGTCGAGATCGAAGACGACAGCTTGCGTCAAACCGAGTGGTACGTGCTCTCGCGGTAGACGAGCGCGTGGTGTGACGGGCCGTGCTCGATCGAGAGGACGTCGGCGATGAAGAAGGTGTGGTCGCCGGCGTCGGCCTCGGTGTGCGTCTCGGCCTCGATCCAGCCGAGTGCGCCCTCGATGAGCGGCGCGACGGCGCCCTCGCGTGTGGGGACGCCTTGCCAATGGACGATCGGCGGATAACCCGCGGCGAAGCGGCGCGCGAGCTCTTCCTGCTCTGCGCCGAGGAGGCTGACCGCGAAGCGGCCGGCGCTGCGCAGGAGCTCGTAGCACGAGGCGTCCTTCCCGATCGAGACGCCGACCAGCGGCGGCTCGAGCGAGAGCGAGACGAGCGAGGAGACGGTGACGCCCATCCGGTCGCCCTCGACGTCGATGCTGAGGATCGAGACGCCGTGCGGCCAGAGCCGCATGAGGCCGCGCAGCTCCTCGCCCGTCGCCATCGCGCGAACGCTACAGACGAGCGGCGGGGGTGAGATTCGAACTCACGGAGCCCGTGGGCTCAACGGTTTTCAAGACCGCCCCGTTCGACCGCTCCGGCACCCCGCCGCGCCGTACTAGTGTCGGCCGACCTACAAGGTGCACGGGAAGATGTTCTGCTTCCATCGACGCCGCCGGCCGGACGCCGTCGATCCCGAGACGGGCGAGCGGCTCGACGACGTGCTCGTCTTCCGCGTCGCCGACCTCGGCGTGAAGGAGCTGCTCCTCTCCGACGCCCGCGGCATCTACTTCACGACGCCGCACTGGAACGGCTACTCGGCCGTGCTCGTGCGTATCCGTGACCTCGACGGGCTCGACCGCGAAGAGCTGCGCGATCTCGTCGAGGAGGCGTGGCTGACGCGGGCCCAGAAGCGGCTCGCGAAGGAGTGGCTCGCTAAGGAGTGACGCGCTCGGGCGCGCCGTACTGGCGCAGCACGTCGGGAACCTCGCCCTGAAGGTTCTCGAGAACCGCGAGCGCCATCCGGTCGACGACCGCGGTGCCGTTGAGCATGTGCAGCGGCTCGGGGCTCTTGCCGTCGCGGTAGCGGATGCCGAGCCGCCGCGCCTGGAAGTCGGTCGTGTTCGAGATCGACGCGGTCTCGCGGTAGCGGTCCTGGCTCGGGAACCAGATCTCGAGGTCGTACGTCTTCGCGGCCGCCGAGGAGATGTCGCCTGCGGGCAGGACGACGACGCGGTACGGCACGCCGAGCTCGCGCACGAGCTCCTCGGTGTTCGCGAGCAGGAACTCGTGCTCGTCCCACGAGCTCTCCGGAAGCGTCAGCGAGAACTGCTCCACCTTGTTGAACTGGTGGACGCGGAACATCCCGCGCGTGTCCTTGCCGGATGCGCCCGCCTCGCGGCGGAAGCACGGGGAGAAGGCGACGTAGCGGAGCGGCAGCGCCTCGGTGTCGAGGATCTCGCCGGCGTGGAGGCTCGAGAGCGGGATCTCGGCCGTGCCGGAGAGGTAGAGGCCGTCTGCGGGAACCGCGTACACGCTGTCTGCGTCGGAGGGGAAGTGGCCAGTCCCGATCAGCGCTTCCTCGCGCACGAGAGCCGGCGGCAGCACCGTGGCGAAGCCCTTCTCCGCGAGCCGGTCGAGCGCGTAGCGGTACATGGCGAGCGCGAGGCGGGCGGTGTCGCCGATCCAGTAGCCGAAGCGCGCGCCGCTCATCCGCGCCGCGCGGTCCATGTCGAAGCGGCCGATCTCGAGGCTCTCCTTCGGCTCCTCCAGCTGCGGCGGCTCGCCGACGACCCGCTCGACGCGCACGTCGTCCTCGGTAGCGCCGTCCGGAACATCGTCGGCCGGAGGGTTGGGGATCTGCAGGCCCAGCGAGTCGCGCGCCGCCTCCGCCTCGCCGAGCTCCTTCTCGGCGCGTTGCAGCTCCTCCTTGACGCCGCGCAGCTCCTCGAGCTGCTCCGGTGTCGGCTTGCCCTTGGCCTTCGTCCGGGAGCGGAGCTCGTCGATGCGCGGCACGAGCTCGCGCCAGCGCTCGTCGGCGGCGAGCCAGGTGTCGAACGCGTCGGCGGCGCCCTTGCGCGCGAGGCGGCGCCGGAATTCATCCGGCTCGTTGCGGGCGGCTCTGGCGTCGATCACGCCGCTGAGTCTAAGTACGCCTCGAGCAGGGCAGCGACGCCTTCCTCGTGCACGGAGGGGACGACGAGATCGGCGCGGTCGAGCACGTCCTCGTGGGCGTTCGCGACTGCGACCCCGAAGTCGGCCCAGTCGAGCAACTCGCGGTCGTTCTCCCCGTCGCCGCAGGCGATCGTCTCCTCCGGCCGGAAGCCGAGCCGGTCGGCCACGAAGGTGAGCCCACTTCCCTTGCTCACGTCGGGGTGCGCGAACTCGAGGAAGTACGGCAGCGATTTCGAGATGAACAGGCGTCCCGCGAAGCGCGGCTTCAGCTCCGCCTCGAGCTCATCGAGCGCCGCGGGATCGCCGACGGCGACGAGCTTTGTCGGGTCGCGGTCGAGCCACGCACGGAGATCGCCGACGGCGTGGATCTCGAGGTGCTGGAAGTCGGCATAGCGTCGCGCTTCCGGCGTCACCTCCGCAACGTAGAGCAGGTCGTCGAGGTAGCAGTTGAGGTGGAAGCCGCCCGCGATCACGGCGTCCATCGCGTCCCTCGCCTCCGCGAGCGGGATGGGGACGTGGAGGAGGAACTCGCCCGTGGTCGGGTCGGCGACGACCGCTCCCTGGTAGCAGACGACGAGATCGTCGAGCTGCGCCTGCGCGAGGTACGGTCGCACAGCCCTGAACATCCGTCCGGTGACGACTACGACGTGCGCGCCGGTGGCCCGCGTCCGCGTGAGCGCCTCCTGCGTCCGCGGCGGCAGCACGCCGTCCTCGGCGATCAGCGTCCGGTCGAGGTCGAGCGCGAAGGCGGCGACGCGCGGCGGGAATCCGGCCGGCAGCTCGACGGCTACGGAGCCTTGCCGCCGGTCGAGTCGACGACGTAGGCGGCCACATCCGCGATCTGCTGCGTGCTCAGCGTCTTCTTGAACGACGGCATCGTTCCGTTCATGGGCGCACCGCCGTTCGTCACCTGCGCCGTAACTGCGCGGTAGTCGGGCTTGAGCGAGTCGAGATCCGGCCCGATGGTGCCGGTCGAGTGGGCGGCGGCGAGCGTATGGCAGCTCCCGCAGCCCGCGCTCGCGAACACCGACTTGCCCTTGGTCGAGTCGCCCTTGAGGTGGAAGGCGGGGACGATCGGGAACGTGGGGCCGCTCGCGACCGTGCCGATCACCGTCTTCGGCGTCGGCGAGGCGACGCCTTGGGCGCCGCAGCCCGCGAGCACAAGGGCGCCAAGCGCGGCGGCAGCGGCGATGACTGCTGGACGGCGCACCGCGCAGGACTCTAATGAACGGCTAAGACCGCGGGCGCGGGAACCGGCGGGACGTTGTCGCTCAGTACCATTCGGGGCATGAAACGCAGATCGTTCGGGCGCGACCGGGGTCTGTCGCTGCGGATGCTCTTCACGAGCGGGCTGCTCGGCCTGCTCTACGTCGGCTTCGCGGTCGTCCTCTTCAGCGTCCTCAAGGTGGGGCTCGCGCCAATGCTCCTGATCGTGATCGGCCTCGCCTTCTTCCAGTACTACACCTCCGACAAGCTGGCGCTCGCCGCGGCCGGGGCGAAGGTCGTCTCGCCCGAGGAGGCGCCGGAGCTGCACGCGATGGTCGAGCGGCTCTGCGCGATGGCGGGCCTGCCGAAGCCGCGCGTGGCGGTCGTCGACACGGACGTCCCCAACGCCTTCGCGACGGGCCGGAACCCGAAGCACGCGGCGATTGCGGTGACGACCGGGCTCTGGCGGCGACTCGAGCCGCAGGAGGTCGAGAGCGTCCTCGCCCACGAGCTCTCCCACGTGGCGAATCGCGACGTGCTCGTCATGACGATCGCGAGCATCTTCGCCATGCTCGCGGCGCTGCTGACCCGGTTCGGGCTCTACGCGGGGATGTTCGGCGGCTTCGGCGGCGGCAACCGGAACAACAACAACAACCAGGTGCCCGTCTGGCTGATCGTCTTCCTCGTTTCCATCGTCGTCTATGCGATCAGCTTCATCCTGATCCGGACGATCTCCCGCTACCGCGAGTACGCGGCCGACCGCGGCTCCGCCATCATCACCGGCGCGCCGGAGAACCTCATGAGCGCGCTCCAGAAGATCTCGAGCGGCATCACGCAGATCCCGCAGCGCGACCTGCGCGAGGTGGCGGGGATGAACGCGTTCTTCATCATCCCGACCAACTGGAAGTCGCAGATGAGCGAGTGGATGATGGATCACCCGCCGCTCGAGAAGCGCCTCGCGGCCCTCTCCGAGATCGCCCGCGAGATGGGCCGCCCGGTCTCGTAGGCTCGCGAAGCTGGCGCTTCGCTCGCGAGCTAGATCGGAGCGTCGTACAAGGCGAGCCACCTGCTGAGGTCGGGCTCGATCGGGAGCTCGTGCTCAAGCTTTGCCTTCAGCTCGAGCTCGCGCGCGTTGTCCCGCTCCTGCTTCTCGCCGGTGGGGACGAACGGCCACCACGTCCCTGTCTTGAAGCCGTAGATCCAGTAGACGGGATGCTCTCCGCCCCAGGTGCCGCCGTCGAAGCGGAACGGGGCGGCGAGGAGTTGGCCGCCGAAGCCGCGTGCCTCGAGCTCCGACGCGACGGCATGGACGCCCGTGACCTGGTCCTCGAGATCGTCATCGCGGACGATGATCCACTCGAAGCCGAAGGTGTCGGTCTTGTGGTCGAGCGTCGAGCCGGCGCCTTGCGCAACGCTCTGAAGCAGCTCATCGATCTCGCGCTCGGCCTCCCCGAACTCGCCGGCCGAGAGCGGCTTGAAGATCGCCGCACCCGCGCCGGCGGGCTTCAGCGAGCACTCGGTATCGAGCGTGACCGCGGCGGTCGAGAGCGCGAAGAGTCGCTCGCCCGCCGGTTCCTGGAGCTTCTTACGGCCGAAGAGGATGTCGCCGAGCCGGGTCAGGACTCGGTTGCTTCCTCGACCGGCTGCCCAGCCGGCTCCGCGCCGGCGGCGGGCTGGGCCCCCGTCGCGCCGGGCGCAGGCTCCGCGTCGCCGGCCGGAATCTCCTTCTGCGGCGTGCCGGAGCCTACCTCCGCCTTGAGCTTCGCGAGCTCGTCGTCGACCTGCGAGGAGGAGGAGATCTGGGCGAGCTCGCGGTCGAGCTGCGTCTGGTCGCCGGCGGTGAAGTCCTCGAGCGCGCCGGTCGACGCGAGCTCGTCGATCGCCGAGGCACGCGCCTGCATCTCCTCGGTCTTGTCCTTGGCGCGCTGAATGGCCAGCCCCGTGTCGTTCATGTGCTGGCCGATCCCGGTCGCCGCCTCCCCGACCTTGACCTGGGCCTCCGCGGCCGAGTACTGCGCCTTGAGGACCTCCTTCTGCGACCGGAAGGACTCGATCCGCGTCTCGAGCTGCTGCTGGGCCGCGATCAGCTTCTCCTGCTGGTCCCCGAGCTGCTGCACCTGCGTGTCCATGTCCTGCAGCTGCCCCTGCGCGAGTGCCTTTCGCTCGAGCGCCTGCCGCGCGAGGTCCTCGCGATTCGCGGCGACCGCCTGCCGCGCCTGCGTCTCGAGCTTGACGACGTTCTGCTCGAGCTTCTGCTGCTGCAGCTCGATCCGCTTCTTCGAGGTGACGACATCGGCGACGCCGCGCTTCACGTTCTGCAGCTGCTCGAGCATCTGCTCGTACGAGTAGTCGAGCGTCTCGGTCGGGTTCTCGGCCCGGTTCAGGAGCTTCGAGTACTTCGCCTTTACGATCAGCGCAGTGCGTGAGAGCAGGCCCGCCATCAATCCTCCTCGTGGGGAACGAGAGTTAGCCTAGCGCCATGCTCGTGGAGAAGAGCACCCATCCCGGCTGGCTCAGCAACGCCTATTTGCTGGCGGTCGAGGGAGGCCCGGCGGTGTTCGTCGACTCCGGGGCGGACGTCGCGCCGCTCATCGAGGCGGTAGAGCGGTGGCGCACGACCCCGGTCGCCCTTCTCCGCACGCACGCTCACCAGGACCACGTCGAGCACGAGGACGAGCTCGTCCAGCGCTACTCGATCCCGGTCCTCGCGGAGCCGGGCGAGTGGGATTGGGACGGCCTGCAGGTGGAGGCGCTCGCGACGCCCGGGCACTCCGACGACGGCCTCTCGTTCGTGGTCGACGACGGCTTGGTCGCGACGGGCGACACGCTGTTCCGCGACGCCGTCGGCGGCGGTGACGTGGCTGCCGTGCGGCGCTCGGTGATGGACGTTCTCCTCGAG
>VAXA01000073.1 GCA_005883365.1 Actinomycetota bacterium | reverse complement strand
GAGAAGAGAGCCGATCGAGCCGGCACCGGCTACCACCACGCGGGTCACTGCGCCGAGCCTAACGCTCGATCAGCGTCGCCTCACGCAGAGCGACCACGTCCAGCGCCGGCACCGGCCGCCCGAAGCCCTTGAGCGTGAACTCGCCGGCGGGGACGGCTTCGACGGAGTCCTCGACCTCGGCGTAGAGCCGCTGCGTGATCAGCACCTGCCCGCCGGCCGCTTCGTCCGCCAGCCGGGCGGCCAGGTTCGTCACGCTGCCGATCGCGGCGTAGTCGGAGCGGCCCTCGAACCCGACCTCACCGCACGTCGCGTAGCCGAGAGCGATTCCCGCCCCGCAGCCGAGGTCGTAGCCACGCTTGCGCCACAGGCCGCACCGCCCGCAGCGGCGCGTCGGGGATCTCGATCGGATCGTTGAAGAAGAGCTGGACGCCGTCGCCCTCGAGGAAGCCGACGGTCGCCTCGAACCGCTGCACGAGCCGGCCGATCGTGTTGTGGAACTCGCGCAGCACCCGCAGCAGCTCCTCCGGCTCCACCCCGTCGACGAAGCTCGTCCACCCGCGCAGGTCCGCGAAGAAGACTGCCACCTCACGGCGATGGCTGCGGAGAATCGACTCGTCGCCCGAGGACACGATCGCCTCCGCGATCTGGGGCGACAGGAACCGCCCGAGCTGGCGTACCCGCTCGAGCTCCTCGACCTGGGTCTCGACCCGCTCCTCCAGCGTCCGGTTCAGCGCCTTGATCGTGTCGTGGTAGCGCTTGATGCGCAGCAGGGAGCGCACGCGCGTGAGCAGCTCGTCGTGGTTGAACGGCTTCGGGATGAAGTCGTCGGCCCCGGCCTCGATCGCACGCGTCTTGTCCTCGCCGACGCTCGACGTGACCATGATCACCGGAAGCACCGCCGTCGCCTCGTTCGCGCGCAGGCGCTCGCACACCGCATAGCCGTCGAGCTCGGGCATGAAGATGTCGAGCAGCACGAGATCCGGCTGCTCGGCTTCGACCACGGCGAGGGCCTCTGCGCCGTCGCTCGCGGTGACGACGTCGTATCCGTGAGGCGCGAGCACCGCCTCGAGCAGGCGCACGTTCTCCGGGATGTCGTCGACGACGAGGATCTTCGGCTGCTCGCGCTCGCTCACTCCGTGCCTCCGTCGCAGTAGCGCCGAACGGTCTCGATCAGCTCGTCGACGTCGACGGGCTTGGAGAGATAGCCGTCGAAGCCGGCGGCGAGGAAGCGCTCGCGGTCGCCCTGCATCGCCTGCGCCGTCAGCGCGAGCACGGGGATTCCCGCGGTCCGCTCGTCCGAGCGGAGGCGGCGGAGCGCCTCGGCGCCGTCGAGGTCCGGCAGCTGGATGTCCATCAGCACGAGCGCGGGATCGTTCTCGGCCGCCAGTGCGAGCCCCTGCTCGCCCGTGAATGCCTCGAGCGGGCTGTAGCCCATGGCCTGGAGGATGTCGCGTACGAGCTTCATGTTCTTCTCGTTGTCCTCGATGATGAGGACGCGCTCGCCGGCCATCAGCCCATCGCCTCGTCCGCCGGCAGCGTGAAGACGAAGCGGCTGCCGGCACCGAGCTCGCTCTCGACCCAGATGCGGCCCCCGTGCAGCTCGACCAGCCGCTTCGAGAGCGCGAGGCCGAGACCCGTCCCCTCGTGATGCTGCGCGCCCACGTCGGTCTGCTGGAACTCCTCGAAGATTCGCTCGACGTCCTCGGGGGCGATTCCCGGCCCGGTGTCCGCCACCGCCAGCTGGATCTCCCCGTCGACGAGGCGGGCGCTGACGTCGACTCGGCCGCCGGCCGGCGTGAACTTGACCGCGTTGGAGAGCAGGTTGAACAGGATCTGGCGGATGCGGCGCTCGTCTCCCGAGACGACCTGGACCTCGGGCTCGATCTCGGCGGCGAGCGCGACGCCGTTCTTGCTCGCCCGCTCGCGCACCATCACCACACCCCGCTCCACCGCCTCACGCAGCGAGAACGGCGCCACTTCGAGCTCGATCTGCCCCGCCTCGACCTTCGACAGGTCGAGCACGTCGTTGATCAGCGAGAGCAAATGGTTGCCGGAGGAACGGATGTCCTCCACGTACTCACCCTGCTTCTCGTTCAGCTCCCCGAACAGCCTCTTCTCCAGCACCTGCGAGAAGCCGAGAATCGCGTTGAGCGGCGTGCGGAGCTCGTGCGACATGTTCGCGAGGAACTCGCTCTTGTGCCGGCTCGCAGTCTCGAGCTCGCCATACAGGCGCTGCAGCTCGTCGTTCATCCGGTTGACGTTGCGTGCAAGCGAGCCCAGCTCGTCGCGGTTCGGTACGTCGAGCCGTCCCGAAAAGTCCCCTGCCGCGATCTCGGCGAGCCTTGACTCCGTTCGCCGGATCGGCCCGACCAGGGACGACGCCAGCACGAGCCCGAGGGTGAGCGCGAGCAGCACGCTTCCGGCGCTCACGCCGATGAAGAGGTTACGGGAGGAGACGTACTGGGCTCGGTTTACCTTCACCAGCGCCTGCGTCTCCAGACCCGCCCTGCCCGCGAGCCCCACCGCGCGTGTGTCGAGGTCGTCGCCTGCGTCCCGCGCAGCGCTCACGTACTGCCGTGCGTCGACGCCCGCGACCGGATGCTCGTCGAGCCGCTTGATGTGCGCGAGCGCCCGCGCGATCGTCCGGTAGTCGGCATGGATGTGGCGCAATGCCCGCTCGTCTGCTGGTGGCGGCACGAAGCCGAAGAGCGGCTCGTCGGCCGCCAGTTCCACCTGTGACAGCGTGTGGCCGACGTCGAGGTCGGCGAGCGTCCAGAGCTCGCCGCTCGCCGGCAGCTTCTTGGTTCCTGTGTACGCCGTAATGCTCGAGGCGCCGGCAGAGCGCACATTGAGCGCCTCCTGGAGGTCGCCCGCACGCGACTCGATGTCCTGATAGTGAACGGTACGCGCCCGAAGCGTATCGAGCTGCCCGACGCGGGCGTTCGCGTGGCCGAGAACGCGCACACCGAGCAGGCCGACGACGACGAGCAAGGCGGCGATCGCGAGGAACGCGATGAGCAGCTTCGTCCGGACCGCGCCGGGCACCCGGACAAGTACGCGAGCGATGCGACCTATCGCCGCGCGCAGCGCCGCCCGCCATCGGCGGGCGGGCGGCGCCTCGAGCACCTCGGGATGCGCCATTTCCCTACTTCGCGCTGAGCGTCGCGGTCGAGCCGGCCGAGTTCGTGATCAGCCACTTCCCGTTGATCTTCTGCAGGGTGTGGGTCACGCCGGCGATGGCCATCACCCTCGCCTTTGTCAGATCGACGTTCGGCTGGATGTAGTGGCACTCGAAGTAGAAGGTCGCCTTGTCGCCGAACAGGTGGATCTTCATCTTGTACGTCGGCGTGTCCGACTCCCAGTGGTGCGACGGCATGAACGCCTTGTTCTCGGTCGCGAACCAGTGCCGGATCTGCGCCTTGCCGGTCAGGGTCTGCTGGTCGATGTCGAAGACGGAGCCTGGCGCCCACAACGACATCATCAGCTTCAGGTTGTGGGTCGACGTGGCGCGGTGGAACTTCACCTCGACCTGGTCGATCTGGTAGAGGTTGGCCTGCCTCTCCAGCGCGGCATCCTTCGCGGCGGCATGCGACGAGGTGCCGCCGAAGGCGGAGAACGGGACGACGAGCGCCGCGACGACGCCCGCGCCAAGCAGCGTCCGCGCCCGCGAGAGTGTGCGCAGCTTCATCGTGCAAACTCCTTTCGCGTACGTGCCTCAACCAAGCGACGATCGTGACACGGAAGGCCAGGCCCGTCTAGAGGGCCAGCCTCCCCGCCGCGACCGGGGTGGCACACCCGCGGGGCGGTGGGTAGGGCAGCAGCTCAGGCCGTCGACGGTTTGCCCGGCAGCGTGAAGACGAAGCGGCTGCCGGCACCGAGCTCGCTCTCGACCCAGAGGCGGCCCCCGTGCAGCTCGACGAGCCGCTTCGAGAGCGCGAGGCCTAGGCCCGTCCCCTCGTGCTGCTGCGCGCCGGCGTCGGTCTGCTGGAACTACTCGGAAATACGGTCGCGATCCTTGGGGGCCATGCCCGGGCCGTTGTCCGCGACCGCCACATGGATCTGACCGTCGACGCGGGCGGTGCTGACCTCGATCCGACCGCCGGCCGGCGTGAACTTGACCGCGTTCGAGAGCAGGTTGAACAGCACTTGCCGGATGCGGCGCTCGTCGGCGGTGACGACCTGCACCTCGGGCGCGATCTCGGCCGCGAGCGCGACCTCGTTCTTGCTCGCCCGCTCCCGCACCATCACTATGCCCCGCTCCACGGCCTCGCGGAGCGAAAACGGTGCCACCTCGAGTTCGATCTGACCGGCCTCGACCTTCGACAGGTCGAGCACGTCGTTGATCAGGGAAAGCAGGTGGTTGCCGGAGGAGCGGATGTCCTCGACGTACTCCCCCTGCTTCTCGTTCAGCTCCCCGAACAGCCTCTTCTCCAGCACCTGGGAGAAGCCGAGAATCGCGTTGAGCGGCGTGCGCAGCTCGTGCGACATGTTCGCCAGGAACTCGCTCTTGTGCCGGCTGGCGGCCTCGAGCTCCCGGTACAGGCGCTGAAGCTCGTCGTTCATCTCGTTGACACGCGCGCCGAGGTCGCCGAGCTCGTCCCGGTTGGCGACCTCCACGTGGCGGGAGAAGTCGCCGGAGGCGATCCCGGCCAGACGCCCGACGACCCGCTGAATCGGCCCGATGAGCGACCACGAGAGGACGTAACCGAGTAGGAGGGCAAGGACGACCGCACCGGCCGCGGCGGCGATGAACAGGTTGCGCGAGCTCCCGTACGAGCTGCGATTCGCCGCGACGAGCAGGTCCGTCTGGCGCGTCGTGCGCCTCGCGAGCGCGTCCGACGCGAACTTGAGGTCGTTGGCAAGGTTCCCCGCCCGCTTCTGGAGCTTCTTGGAAAGGCGCTTCGAGCTCGTGATCGTGCCCATGACCCGCCGGAGCTCCCTGGTGTCTCGCCTGACGGCGCGAAGCGATGCGGCCTCGTCCGCAAAGGGCTTGAAGTTGACCTGCGCCGCCGTGTTGAGATCGGTCAGCGCCGTGGTCACGACAGTGCCCTTCGACCTCAGGCACCGGTTGGTCTTGGAGGCTGGTGTCGCCTTGCCGCGATTTGCGAACTTGAACACGTCGGTGCCGCCGGCGCAGAGGCCGATGATGTCCCGGACAATGGTCGCCTGGGCCTCGATGGCCTGGTAGCCCGCCTGGTGTTTCTGAAGGGTCCCGAGCCCCTCGGAGCGCGAGTTCGACTGGCCGAGGACGCGGACGCCGAGCAGCGAGACGAGCACAAGCAGGGCGGCGATCGCCAGGAATGCGGCGAGCAGCTTCGTCCGCAGCTTCGCCGGGAGCCTCGCGACAACGCGGACGACCGGGTTGTCGGCGCGCGTGAAGAGCCGGCGCACGCCGACGTCGGACCGAGGGGTGTTCGCCGCCACGGACATCCCGCAGCCGCTACGGCTTCAGCGTCACCGACGAGGAGATCAGCTTCGTGATCAGCCACCTGCCGTTGATCTTGCGGACGTCCTGGTCCGCGCCTACCGCGATCGCCACCTTCTGGGTGTCCACGTCGATGTAGTGGCACTCGAAGTAGAGCGTCCCCCTGTCGCCGTTGACCGTGATGCGGATCTTGTACGCGGGGGTGTCGGACTCCCAGTGGTTCTGGAGCTGGAACGGCGCGGCTTTTTCGAACAGCTGTCGAATCGCTTTCTTGCCGCGGTACGTCTGACCGGCGATCGTCGCCGTCGCGTTCGGCGCCCACAGCGTCATCATCAGGTCGACGTCCTTCCTCGACGCTGCTTTGTGCCAGGTCTTTTCGATCGAGTCGATCCTGTAGAAGTCGGCGAGCTTCTGCGCGCTCGGGCCGGAGCTCTTGCTCCAGGCGCCCTGGCCTGCGATCAAGACCCCAACGCCGATGAGCGCCACCGTGACGAGCAGTTTCCTCATGCCGCATACCTCCTGCCGGTTTGGAGCCTCTAGACGGAGATGACCGGCTCGATCTTCGCCCTCTCGTGACGATCGTCGCACGATTTCGGGCGTTTGCCTACGGCTGGCAGACCGCGGTGACGACATGGCGGCCTTGCACAAGCGCCAGCCCGAGCGTCGACCCGCCCCGTCCGGGAGTCGGAGTCGTCGTTCACCGGCTCCCGGACGGACGCGGGGCTCGGGACCCACTCAACCAGCGGCACCCGAGGGGTCGAAGGCGTGGGCCAGGTCATACTGAGCCACCTCGCGGCCGAGGTTGGCGCCCGCTATGCCGGAGAAGCGGTAGTGCACACCAGCCCAGACGCGCGCGTTGACGATCTCGGCCCGCAGCTCAGCGGCCGTGTCGAAATGGCGAGTGGCGTCGAGATTGCCCGCCGGACTCGCTGGGTCAAAGCCGTGGACGTCGAGATCGATCGCGTCGGTCCCGAGGAATTCGCTGAACACCTCGGCCTCTGCTGACGTGATCGAGCCGTGTGCCGCCGGGTATTCCGGATGGTTCGGGGTCGCGATCAAGGGACGCCAACCCGGCTGCTCGGCCGTCGCCGGATTGCCGTCGTCGAATCCCGCCACCGGGCCGAAGCCGTCGTCCGTCACCGAGGTCGGGTCGATCGACGTCACCGGTCGCCAGAAGAGGTAGTGGTATTTCGCGTACATGCACGAGATCTGCGCGTCCGCACCGACCGTGTTCACCATCGCCATCAGGCGCGCGGTCTGGACGAGATCGGTGCCCTTGGCCGTCGCGACATCACGAGCGAGGCGGTTGTACTGCCGGATCACGTTCGCCGTCCAGAACCTCGCCGTGGTCGTCTCGGCGGTGCTCGGGTTCGTATTCGAGCCGTGCGCCTCGATCTCGTTGAATGCATCCACCCATTGCTGGCTTTGCAGCGACGCCGGCGGCGGCGGCAGGAACTGAGCGGCACTGTTCAGGATGAACGGGCGGACATTCGCGACCCAGGGCGTCTGCGGCGGCAGGTACGCGCCTGGCGTCAGCCGCCAGACTCCGGGTCCCGCTGGGCGCGTCGGAAACGGCGAAGTCGACCCGATCGGTGTCTGCAGCCCATCTCCGCCGCGCTCCGCGATCTCCTTGGCAGCCGCCAGGGCGCCGTAGCGCATTCCGACGACCTTGGCCTGACTGTCGGGGATGGCAGCCAGCGCCTCGGCATGCAGCGCGTCGAGCGTCGCCGCCTGTGCAGGGAAGTAGCGCGACAGCGTCGCGTACGCGGCCTCGACGACGGCGGCGTCCGGCGACTGACCGCGTCGCTCGCCAGGGCTGACCGCGCGGTACATCGCGCTGGAGACGTAGCCCATGTAGATCAAACCTTCGTTCTGGAAGGCGCCGGAGCCGACGACGGTGTCCTCCGCGATCTTGTCCCACTGCTGGACAGCGTTGCCCGGCGGCAGGACCGCTCCACTCGCGGTCCCTACCCCGCCGACGAGCGCGGTGCCGACCAGCACGCCGACCACGGCTGCGGCAAACAGGGCCAAAGCCAGTCGTTTGTGCAGAGATCTCATCAGGGTTCCCGTTCCGGTCATGCCCGTCCTCCTTTGGTCTCGGTGCGCCACGTCGCCTCGCGCCCAGAGCGCGCAGACGATTCGTGTCAGGCGAGAGCGACGCTACGAGGAGCACGTACGGCTGCAAACCGTGGCTGCTGGTGGTTCGCCGGGGCGCGGGCACGACGTATCGAGGGAGGTTGACCCCCTCACGTGGGTGGTCGTCACTAGAGACCGGAGCCGCACCGCCGTATCCTCTGACCGTGCCGATCCGACTCGTGCTCGCGGATGACCACTACCTCGTTCGTGAAGGGGTTCGGCGCCTGCTCGAGATGGAGCCCGAGCTCGAGGTCGCCGCGGTGTGCGGCGATCTCGCTTCGCTGCTGGCCGCGGTCGACGCCGAGCGCCCCGACGTGGTCTTGACGGACATCCGGATGCCGCCCGGCGACGCCGACGAAGGGATCCAGGCAGCAGAACAGCTGCGTGAAACCCACCCTGACGTCGGGGTGGTCGTGCTCAGCCAGTACACGAACCCGGGCTACGCTCTCGCTCTCCTCGAGCGCGGCAGCGCGAGGCGCGCGTACCTCCTCAAGGAGCGGGTGGAGGACCTCGAGCAGCTCGTCGCCGCGATCCGCGCGGTTGCGGAGGGCGGCTCGGTGATCGACCCGAAGGTCGTCGACGTGCTCGTCGCGGAGAGGGCTCGCAGCAAGGAGTCCCCGCTCAACGACTTGACCCCGCGCGAGCGCGATGTCCTCCGCGAGATGGCCGAGGGAAAGAACAACGCTGCAATCGCGGAAGGGCTCGTACTGAGCGAGAGGTCGGTCGAAAAGGTGATCCATTCGATCTTCCTCAAGCTGGGGCTCGCCTGGGAGACGGCGGTGCACAAGCGCGTCAAGGCGGTGATCCTCTACCTCGCCGAGGCAGGCTAGCCCGTTCGCTGCTCGAGCGGGATCTGGGCAGCCAGGCGCGTTCCGCGCCCGGGAGACGACTCGACCGACACGCTGCCTCCGAGGGCCCAAACGCGGTCGGCGATACGCGCCAAACCGGCGTCGGAGACGGTCGCGGCTGCGTCGAGGCCTGCGCCGTCGTCCGTAACCGCGAACTGAACGCCGTTGTCGTTCGGCAGCAGCACGATGCGCGCGTGAACGCCGCTTCCCGGCTGGGCGACGGCATTCTCCACCGCGTCGAGGCACGAGAGATAGATCGCGACGGCGACCGGCTCCGGCAGCGATCCGAGCGGCTCTCCCTCGGTCTCGACGACGACCGGAGCGCGCGCAACCGCGGCGCGCAGGCTCGCCGCGAGTCCGTGCCCTACGAGCAGCGGCGGGTGGATGCGCGCGGCGAGCTCGCGTAGCTCCTCGAGCGCCGCTCGCACGTCCGCAGCGAGCCCCTCGAGCAGTTCGGAGAGCTCGGCCGGAGAGTCCGCCGCGAGCAACCGGGCACGCTGCAGCTCGACGGCAAGCGCGACGAGCCTCTGCTGCGGGCCGTCGTGCAGCTCTCGCTCGATCCGACGCCGATCGGCGTCCGCCGCTGCGACGACGAGGGCACGCGAGCGCCGCAACTGCTCCTCCCCCGCCTCCAGCTCGTCGACGCCGTGCACCGGCCCTCCTCTCGCTGCGACAGTTGTGACCTATCGGGGCGCGTCAGTCAAGGCGCGTCACGCCTCGACCACGACCGCCGCGGTCTCGCGCTGGATCACCGGGATGACGTGCTCGGCGAAGAGCTCCTGCGCCTTGATCGCCTTCCAGTGCTCGACGCCGCCCGGGTTCGTCGTGATCGCGATCTCGGTCAGCCCCTCGCAGACCTCGATCGTCTCGCGGATGCGCTGGATCACGTCGTCCGGCGTGCCGACCCAGACGATGTCGCCGGCGACCATCTCGTCGTAGGGCGTCGCGGCGAGCTTCTCCATGATCCCCGAGGCATAGAAGCCGTAGCCCGCCGCGTTCAGCGCGTCGGTGGGCGGCACCGGGTGCTCGGTCAGCGGCGACGCGTTGCCCTCGAGGAAGCCGCGCATGTGCCTCTCGGCCTCGCGCAGCGCGAGCTCGCGGTCGTCGTCGATGTAGCAGGCGTGGATCCAGATGATGTCCGGCGTCGTCCCGTACTCGGCGCACTTCGCGCGATAGAGGTCGAGCTGATCCTTCAGCGCGGCGTACGGGAGGAGCGGCGGAACCGCGACGGCCCAGCCGTGCTTCGCCGCGAGGTCGTACGTGCGGTCGGAGGTGCCGCCGAGGACGACGCGGAACTTGTGGCCACTGAAGGGGATGACCTGGCTGTCGTCGACGTTCCAGTACTCCCCGTGGAAGCTGACGACGTCCTTGTGCAATGCATCGACGAAGAGGTCGAGCGCCTCCTCGTAGCGCGGCCGCGAGGTCTCGTCGAGCGGCGTCCCCGCCGGCAGCGGGATCCAGCCGTGGCCGCGGCCGACCCCGAACTCGTAGCGGCCGCCGGTGAGCAGCGAGAACTCGTGGATCATGGCCGCCAGGACGAGCGGGTTGTGGTAGGGGAGGATGTGGAGCATCGTGCGGAAGTTGATCCGGCGCGTCCGCGCGGCGGCCATCCCGAAGAGGCCGAAGACGTTCGCCGAGGCCGAGAACTTCGGGAAGAAGAGGTGCTCGATCGCCGCGTAGGCGTCGTAGCCGAGCCGGTCGGCGTTCTCGATCTGCTCGAGCACCTCGCCGTAGAGCCGGTCGTACGACTTCCCCGGCCAGCTCTGGACCTCGGTGTAGATGCTGAACCTCATGTCGTGGCCCTCGCTTTCTCGAGGTCGGCCACGGCGCGTCGCCGTGGCAGGGACAGCTCGCGGCCGCCGGTGAGCCCGCTCGGGCGGAGGATGAGCACGATCGCCATCAGCAATCCGAGGGCGAGCTCTGCCGTTCCCGACGGAACGGTCAGATTCCAGCCGAAGACGTCGACGGTGTTCGTTGCGGCCGAGAAGAAGGAGAAGAGCCCGTTCAGCGCCAGTGCGCCGACAACGGCGCCGAGGAGGCTCCCTGACCCGCCCACGACGAGCATCGCGAGCGTGATGAACGTCAGATTGAGCGAGAGGCCGCCCGCCTGCAACGGCTGCAGGTGGACGTAGATGCCGCCGGCGAGTCCGGCGAGGGCGCCCGAGACCGTGAACGCGAGCAGCCGCTGGCGATAGATCGAGATCCCGGCCGCCGCCGCCGCTGCGGGATCCTCACGCGTCGCGCGAAGCATGCGGCCGAAGCGTGTGCGCTGATAGAGGTACGCGACGGCCGCACTGATGAGCGCAGCGATCGCGGCCTGCCAGATCCCCGTGGTCGAGGGAACGGAGGAGAACGCGTTCAGCCCGGGCCCGATCGACTGGTCGTAAGTGAGCACGTTGTTCGTGATCTCGAGCACGCCGAAGGTGGCGATCCCGGCGGCGAGCCCCGAGAGCCGCATCAACGGCAGCCCGACCACGAGCGCGAAGGCGCCTCCGACCGCCGCTGCGAGCGCGAGCGACGCGATGTTCCCGACGTTGTGGACGACGAGGAAGTGGGAGAGCCCAGGCATGATCGCGAGCTTCTGGTCCCGCGGCACGGTGAGCACTCCGGCGGTCCACGCCCCGAGCGCGACGAAGCTGATGTGGCCGAAGGAGAGGACTCCCGAGTTGCCGATGAAGACGTAGAGCGCGACGACGATCGCGACCTTGACGAGCGTGTCGAGGAAGTACGCCTGGAGGTAGCTCGACACCTCGAGTCCGAGCAGCGCCGTCCCGAGGATGAGCACCGCTGGGACGAGGAGCTCGGGAATCCGACGGACGACGCTCATACCCGCTCCACCGAACCGCGGGCGCGCGTGAAGAGGCCGTCCGGCCGGACCAGCAGCACCACGATCACAGCTGCGAACAGGAAACTCGGCAGGTACTGGCTCTGGTTCGACGGGAGCACTCCACCGAGGATCCCGTTCGCGAAGCCGATCGCGAAGCCCCCAAGCGTGGCCGGTACCGGCCGGTTGAGCCCGCCGAGCACCACGCCGGCAAGCACGAGGATCGTGTCCTGGGTGCCGAACGCCGGTACGACCGTGAGCTCCTGCACGCTCAGCATCACCGCGGACACGGCCGCGAACAGTCCCGAGATGATCACGGCTCCCGAGATCACCCGGTTGGCGCGAACGCCGAGCAGGCGAGCCGTCCGGAAGTCCATCGATGCCGCGCGCATGTGCAGCCCCAGCGGCGTTCGCGTGAGCAGGAGCTGCAGGATCACGAGGCAACCGGCGGCAGTCGCGACCGAGATCACCGCGATCTTCTTGATGAAGACGCCGCCGACGTCCCAGGGCGCGTTGAGGATCGCCAGTGACCCGGCGCTCTTCCCCAACGGCCCGAACGCGAGCAGCGCGATGTTCTGCAGGAGGAAGGCGACCGCAAACGTCGCCACGAGCATCACGGCCGGCGAGTGGGTGCGCAGGGGCCGGAAGACGAGCCAGTCCATCAGGATGGACAGCCCGAGCACGACGCCAAAGCAGAAGAGGATCGAGGCCCAGTTCGGGAAGCCCCACTGCGAGCCGTAGGCGAGCGCGAACGCGCCGGCCATGATCAGCTGCCCGTACGCGAAGTTGACGAGGCGAAGGACGCCGAAGACGAGGCCGATCCCGACGGCCATGAGCGCGTAGACGCCGCCGAGCGCAAGACCGTTCGCAAACGTCGGCCAGGTCAGATTGAGGAAGGCGAGAGTCATGCGAGGTAGGCGGCGACGAGCCGGTCGGTGTCGCCCGCATCCTCCGGGCCGAGCGTCAGGCGGAGCTCGCCGTTCGCGAGCACGTACGACCGGTCGGCGAGCGCCACCGTCCGCTGTGCACGCTGCTCGACGAGGAGGACGGCGAGACCGGCCTCTCTGATCTGCGTCAGCGCCTCGAACACGACGTCGACGATCTTCGGGGCCAGGCCGAGCGACGGCTCGTCGAGGAGTAGGACGTCGGGATCGGCGGCGAGCGCGCGGCCGATCGCGAGCTGCTGCTGCTGCCCGCCCGAGAGGACCCCCGCCTGGCGCGTGCGGAAATCCCGCAAGACCGGAAAGAGCTCGTACGCCCGGGCGAGCCCGCCCCCGTTCCGGCGCGCCCTCCGCGCCGCGAGCCCGAGACGCAGGTTCTCCTCCACCGTCAGCTCGCCGAAGATCCGGCGCCCCTCGGGAACGAGCGCGATGCCGCGACGCGCCACGTCCTCGGGTCGGCGACTGAGGAGCGACCTGCCGTCGTACCTCACGGCACCCCCGGAGACGGGTACTGCGCCCATGATCGCGTGCAGCGTCGACGACTTCCCGGCCCCGTTGGGGCCGATCAGTCCGACGATCTCGCCGGGGCGCACCTCGAGCGACAGCCCCCGCACGGCCTCGACCGCCCCGTAGCGGACGGAGAGCCTCTCGACCACGAGCGCGCTCACTCGATCTCCTCCGCCGCTGCGCTCTCCCCGAGATAGGCGGCGGCGACGCCGAGGTGGGCGCGGATCTCCTGCGGCGTCCCTTCTGCGAGCGTCGTCCCTTGGTCGAGCACGTGGATGCGCTCGCAGACCTCCAGCACGAGAGCGACGTTGTGGTCGACGAGCAAGACCCCGGCGCCCCGGTCGCGAACCACGCTGACCGCCGTCGCGAAGCGCGGTATTTCAGCCTCCGGAAGTCCCGCGGCGGGCTCGTCCATGAGCACGAAACGCGGCCCCGTCGCGAGGGCCCGGGCGACGCCGAGGCGGCGCTCGTCGCCGTGCGCGAGCGAGGCGGCGGGTTGGTCTGCGTACTCGGCGAGCCCGAGCAGCCCGAGTAGGTCGTTGGCCCGCCTTGCCGCGACACGCTGCGAGGTGCCTACGCCGAGCGCAGAGACCTCGACGTTCTCCCGCACCGAGAGGCCGCCGAAGGCGTGACTGTGCTGGAACGTCCGCGAGAGCCCTTCCCTCCCGCGCCGGAAGGCCGGCCAACGCGTCACGTCCCGCTCCTCGAGCAGCACGCGGCCGCTCGTGGGACGGTCGAAGCCGCTGAGGACGTTGACGAGCGTCGACTTGCCCGCGCCGTTCGGGCCGATCAGGCCGACGACCTCGCCCTGCCGAAGCTCGAGGGAGACGTCGCGGAGCGCCTGGACTCCCGCGAAGGAGCGCGAGACGGCGGAGGCCCGGAGCGATCCTCCGGGCCTCCCGCGTGTCTCGGTCTGCGAGACCGCCGTCAAGCCCTACGAGTCCGGGCTGTTCGGCACGACCTTCGCCGTGATGGTGCCCTTCGCGATCGGCTTGTTGTTGTTGATCTCGACCACGCGGTACTGCCGGCCGAAGACCGTGTGCAGCTTCGCCGAGAAGCTCACGTTGCCCGAGAGCGTTGGCACCTTGTGGAACTTCTGCATCACCGCGGCGAGCTTCGACCCGACGAGCGAGCCGTTCGCCCGTTTGATCGCGGTGACGAGCCCGTCGATCGCGGCCGGACCGGTGACGAAGCCGCCGGTCGCCGCGTCGAACGGATTGGCGGCCCTGAGCTTGTTCGCCAGCGCGTTCACGGCGGGATTCGGATCATGTCCGAACGCGTTCGCGTAGGTCACGTACCAGTAGTTCGTGACCTTGGGGCCGCTCTTGGGCAGCCAGTACGTCCCGTCGCCCGCCCACGAGTTGAGGATCGGAGTGTTGTTGCCGGCCGTGCGCAGATCGGTGATGAACGGAAGCTGCGCCTGGTACGAGCCCGACGTGACCGTGACGATCACCTTGGCGGGATGC
>VAXA01000290.1 GCA_005883365.1 Actinomycetota bacterium | reverse complement strand
TCATCTCGAATCACTGCGTTCATCTCGGCTGCCCCGTGCAGGCGAACGGCCCGACCGGCGCGATCCTCGGCAAGCCGACGGTCACCGAGCGTACGAAGAACGGGAAGGTCAAGCTCGACCCGGTCGTCCCGGCGGGCTACGGCTGCCCGTGCCATGGCGGACAGTACGACATCGAGGGCAACCGCATCGCGGGCCCGCCGGTGCGCGCACTCGACCGGTACGCGTTCGAGATCGACAACGGCCGCCTGACCCTCCTCAGCACGTACTCCGTCTCGCACGTGGACGGCACCGGGGCAGGGGCCAAGATCTACAAGTACCAGGAGTCCGGGCCGGGCGAGCACCTCGACGGGCCGGAGCAGTGGTTCTATCCCCTCCAGCCTCCGCACCACTGATGGCGTACAGACGGAAGCCGACGAAGGCCGAGCTCCGCCGCCAGAAGATGGAGGAGCTCATCACCTACCCGCTCGACTGGCTCGAGGAGCGGTCGGGGCTCGTCGGTGGAGTCCGCTACTTCCTCTTCCGCAACGTTCCGGCGGACGTCAACTGGATGCAGACGCTCGGCTCGGCCGCGCTGACCGCCTTCCTCGTGCAGGCGATCACCGGCGTGATCCTCGCGATGTACTACACGCCGTCGGCGGCGACCGACCCGGCGACGGGCAAGCCGGTCGCGTGGGAGTCGATCGTCAACATCACGGACCACGTGACGATGGGCTGGCTCGTCCGCGGCATGCACCGCTGGGGCGCGAGCGTCTTCATCATCCTCATGTTCCTCCACATGGGCCGCGTCTTCCTGTTCGGCGCCTACAAGTACCCGCGGGAGCTCAACTGGATCATCGGCGTCCTCATCCTCGTGATGGGGATGATGGAGGGCTTCACCGGCTACCTCCTGCCGTGGGACCAGACCGCGTACTGGGCGACCGTGGTGGGGATCAACCTCAACGGGACGGCGCCTTTCCTGGGCCCGTGGTTAGCCCAGTTCTTACGTGGCGGGCAGGAGATCGGCGGTGACACGCTGACGCGCTTCTACTCGCTCCACATGCTCGTGATCCCGGGCGCGATTATCGCCCTGATCACGCTCCACCTCTACCTCGTGATCCGGCTCGGCGTCACCTCACCGCCGTGGTCGAAAGAGGCCGCGGGGGAGGAGCCGGCCGAGGAGGAGCCCGTCTCGCTGCGGCCTGGGCTGACACGGCCCGTGCCGCGCGGCGCAGGGGCGTCCGCGATGCAGGCCGAGCCCGGAGGGCGCGACTAGTGGCCGCCATCCCCAAGGAGAAACCGTCCCGGGCCGACGAGGCGAGGGCGCAGTTCGCCCGCTACAAGGCCGACGTCAAGGCGCGGGGGAAGCCCTTCTACCCGTACGCGATGTTCCACGACACGATCATGAGCCTCGTCGTCGTGACCGTGATCATCGGGCTCGCGGCGATCTGGAAGTGGTCGGCGTGGGGGATGATTCACGATCCGACCCACAAGGGGATCCTGGGGCCGGAGGTCGATCCGCCGGCCGATCCAGGCACGACGAGCTTCGTGCCGCGGCCCGACTGGTACTTCTACTTCCTCTTCTACCTGCTCCGGATCTTCAAGTGGCCGGAGTCGGTGTTCCTCGGCACGATTGGTGTGCCGACGATCGCGCTCGTCCTGCTGATCGGGCTGCCGTTCCTCGATCGCCGCCGCGTGCGACGGCCCTCGGCCCGGCCAGTGGCGATGGTCGCCGCCGTCCTGACGATCGTCTCCATGGGCGTGCTGACGTGGAAGGGCGCGACCGCCAAGGAGGCGCTGGCGTCGGAGGTGATCCAGGACGTGCCGCGCTGGGCTTCCACCGAGCACCTGCCGGCGAGCGCACTGCCGGGTGCGAAGCTCTTCGCAACCGCGGGCTGCACGGCCTGCCACACGTACGCCGGCTCGGGCGGCTCCAACCTCGGCGCCCCGGACCTGACGGCGATCGGCTCGCGCAATCTCGGCATCCAGTTCCAGATCAACCACCTCAAGTGCCCGTCCTGCGTGAACCCGGGGTCGCCGATGCCGCCCTTTGCGTCGCTCGGCGACGCGCGCCTCCGCCAGCTCGCGATCTTCCTCGAGTCCTCCAAGGGCACGCACTAACAGCGAGAATCCCGGGGAATGCACGTGTTCCTCGGCATCACCGGCGCCTCCGGCGCCGCCTACGCGGCACGGCTGCTCGAGGCGCTGGCCGCGGCGGACTGCGAGATCGGCGTCTGCGCCTCGCGCGCCGGAATCGAAGTGCTCGGCACCGAGCTCTTCGGCGACGGCACGCTTCCACGCGACGAGACGCTCGCGCGGCTCCTCGAGCACGCGCACGGCGCGGCGCGCATCTACGACCCCGAGGACTGGAACGCTCCATACGCCTCGGGCTCGGCCAAGGTCGACGCGTATCTGATCTGCCCGTGCTCGATGGGCACGCTCGGGACGATCGCGTCCGGGGCGATGTCGAACCTCGTTCATCGTGCAGCGTCGGTCGCGCTGAAGGAGGAGCGCCGGCTCGTGGTGATGCCGCGCGAGACGCCGCTCTCGGCGATCCACCTCCGCAACATGCTCACGCTGCGCGAGGCCGGGGCGACGATCCTCTTCCTCGCGCCCGGCTTCTACCACGGGGCCGAGACGGTCGAGAACCTCGTCGACTTCATCGTCGCGCGCGCCCTCGACCTGCTCGGGCTCGACCACGCGCTCACCCCGCGCTGGGGCCAGACGTGACGGTGTGGCGTCGCCACGCCAGGCCAGGTGGCGACGTCATGCCATCCTGGGGCGCAAACCCGTATGGTTGCGCGTGGCGACGCCTGCCTGGCCGTTTCCGGAGTGTGACGTGACTGTGGAGAGTGGCCGGCTGCCGGCGGACGGCGTCCGGCGGATGTTCGACCGCATCGCGCCGGTCTACGACGCGATGAACCGGGTCATGACGGCCGGGCTCGACCAGCGGTGGCGCCGGGCGACCGTGCGGCAGACGGTGCAGCCTGGCGATCGCGTCCTCGACGCCTGCTGTGGCACGGGCGACCTCGGGATCGCGGCGCGCGCCGCGGGCGCCGGCCACGTCGTGGGCGTCGACTTCTCCGAGCGGATGCTCGAGCGCGCCCGCCGGAAGGCGCCCGAGCTCGAGTGGCTGCAGTCCGACGTGCTCACGCTCCCGTTCGAGGACGCGAGCTTCGACTCAGCGGTCGTGGGCTTCGGGGTTCGCAACGTCGAGGACCTCGAGGCTGCCATCAGGGAGTTGCGCCGCGTGCTTCGTGCCGGCGGCCGGCTCGGCATACTCGAGATAACGACACCGCGCGGGTTCCTCGCGCCCTTCTACAAGCTCTGGTTCGACCGCGTCGTGCCGCTGCTGGGCCGCCTCCTCCCCGGCGGGGCCGCGTACACGTACCTGCCCGCAAGCGTGCGTCGCTTTCCCGGCCCGGAGGATCTCGCGGACCTGCTCGGCCGCTGCGGCTTCGAGGGCGTGGAGTTCCGGCTCTTCGCCGGGGGTATCGTGGCCCTCCACGGAGGGGAGGCGGGAGCCGCGTGACCACAAGCCTCGAGGACATCCGTTCGGTGGCGGGGCTCGACGACTACCTCGACGCGCTCGAGGAACGGCTGGCACGCACCGTCGCGACCCATCCCGGCCTCGTGGCGGCGGTGGGCAACGAGGCGCTCGGGGCCGGCGGTAAACGGCTGCGTCCTGCGCTCGTCTTCCTCTCCGCGCCGCCGGGAGGGGCGGCGCCGCTCGCGGCGGGGGTCGCCATCGAGCTCGTGCACATGGCGACGCTCGTCCACGACGACCTGATCGACCGCGCCCACTTCCGCCGTGGCAAGGCGGCCGCGTGGTCGGTGTACGGCCCAGCCGCAGCCCGCGCGACCGGCGACTACCTCTTCGCGCGCTCCTTCGCCGAGCTGAGCGCGACGGGCGACGCAGCCGCCGTCGAGATCCTCGCCGACACGACGCTCTGCCTCGCACGCGGCGAGGCGCTGCAGCGGACGCAGACGCGTGACCCGACGACCACGGTCGAGGCGTACCTCGAACGCTGCGCGCTCAAGACGGGGAAGCTGTTCGAGGCGGCGTGCCGCCTCGGCGGGGGCTCCGGCGAGTACGGGCTCGCGCTCGGGATCGCCTTCCAGATCGCCGACGACGTCCTC
>VAXA01000289.1 GCA_005883365.1 Actinomycetota bacterium | reverse complement strand
CCCGGTCGCCCGTCAGCGCCTGCAGCGACGCGACCTTCCGAGCGCCGATCGCCCCGAGGCCCTGAGCGCTGCAGACCGTGCCCCGGGAAAGCACGATCTGTCCCGCGGTCAGGGAGCGGTCGAAGCGCGGCCCAAGCTTCCTCGGCGCGTTGCAGAGCGTCTTGTTCCGCGCCCAGAGCCAGACGCAGGCGGCCTTCGGCTTCGCGGGATCGACCTCCTTGCTGTTCCACTCCTGCCAGCCCCAGGAGAAGACCGAGCCGAGCCGGAGCTCCGCCGCCACCTCCTTCGCCGAGAGCGCTTCCCACTTCACGACCTGGTACCAGGCGGACGCGGGCTGCAGGCCGTTGCGGCCGCCGACGCCTTTCTCGCTCAGGAAGCTGAGCATGATGCCGAGCCGGTTCGCCGGTATCCCGATCGAGGTGAAGTCCATGACGGACTTTCGATAGCTCTGCCGGAGCAGCCGGCTGCCGAGGATCGGCCCGAGCCGCCAGATCGTCGTCGCGGGGAGGTAGTCCTCCCGCACGATGTCCGCGACGGTCGCCACGGAGAGCCACCACGCCACGGCCTCGCTGCTGCCCGTGTACGGCGACTTGTTGACGAGGAGGACCGGATGCGCGCCCTGCGCCGCAAGGTCACGCAGGTAGGCGAGGACGTTGGCGCGGTACTGGGCGGTGACGGTGGTCCACGGGGTCGGGGTCGCGGCGCCGAAGAGCTCGTTCTCCATGATGAGCGGCGTCGTGCAGCCGCCCGTTCGCGCCACCGTGGTCTGGTACTGCTTCTCGGCCGCTGCCTCGATGGTCGACGGGTCGGTCGGCGCGTTGGGAGTTCCGACCTTTTGCTTGAGGCGGAGGTCGAAGCCGTACGTCGCCGCCCCCCGCGCCCGGGCCTCAGCCGGATAGTCCTTGCCCGGGTTGTTCGTCACCGCAAGCAACGTCCCGCGATGAGCGAGGATCGGGAGGAGCGACGGCCAGCCGTACTCGCCCCAGACGGTCTGCTGCGCGGCAATGCCACACTCGCCGGCCCAAGCCGGGTCGGAGGCCGCGCGGCCGGCGGCGAGCAGGCACGCCGAAGCGGCGGCCACGACTACGAGAGCAAGCTTCCCCACGAGCCGCTCCTGTGTACCACAACAGCTCGCAAATCCGGGACCTGCAAGGGGCGGAGCGGAAGGCTCGCCGCCGGCGGACTTCCGCGGAGGCCGGCCGTGGCGCGCTGCCGCTCCTGCGCCGAAGGTGCACGACCGGCCGTGCCACGAAGCAGCAGCCCGTCGCGAGCAACAGCTAAAGAAGCCCTCAGCACGGAGGACCGGGGAGACCGCGCTCTCCCCGGTCCGGAGTTCCCTTCAGCTCGACGAAGGCGTCAGCCTTCGTCGAGGGGAGATTCCACTTCAGGAATCTCCTCAGCCTCGAGGTCGCTGCGCGGCTCGCCGTCGCCGCTCGGCCCGACTTCGCCACCGAAGTCGAGGCCGAGCCCGGCGAGGGCGTCGGAGCCGTCGCTGCCGATCTCCTCGAGGGCGGCGAGGAGCTGCTCCTCGGTCTGCGGCCGGGTGAGCGCACTCGCCGGCACCTTGTCGGACGGGCCGATCTCGATCGTCCGGTACCGCTTCAGGCCGGTCGCCGCCGGGATCAGCTTCCCGATGATGACGTTCTCCTTCAGCCCGAGCAGCCGGTCGACCTTGCCCTCGATCGCGGCGTCCGTCAGCACCTTCGTCGTCTCCTGGAAGGACGCTGCCGAGAGGAAGGACTCCGTCGCGAGCGACGCCTTCGTTATCCCGAGGATCAGCGGCTCCGACGTCGCCTGCTCCTTCTTCTCCTTCTTGACCCGCGTGTTCTCGCGGTCGAGCACGATCTTGTCCACGAGCTGGCCCGGCAGGAGCTCGGCGTCGCCCGCGTTCTCGACGCGGACCTTCTTCAGCATCTGCCGGACGATGAGCTCGATGTGCTTGTCGTGGATCTCGACGCCCTGCGACTTGTAGACCTTCTGCACCTCGCCGACGAGGTACA
The DNA here is from genome assembly GCA_005883365.1 of Actinomycetota bacterium. Classification (GTDB taxonomy): domain Bacteria; phylum Actinomycetota; class Thermoleophilia; order Gaiellales; family Gaiellaceae; genus Palsa-739. Next base: position 1,011 of record VAXA01000289.1, on the reverse strand, counting down.
GCTCGGTCTCCGTGTAGCCCTTCAGCCGCACCTTGTCGGACGGGCCGATCTCGATCGTCCGGTACCGCTTCAGGCCGGTCGCCGCCGGGATCAGCTTCCCGATGATGACGTTCTCCTTCAGCCCGAGCAGCCGGTCGACCTTGCCCTCGATCGCGGCGTCCGTCAGCACCTTCGTCGTCTCCTGGAAGGACGCTGCCGAGAGGAAGGACTCCGTCGCGAGCGACGCCTTCGTGATCCCGAGGATCAGCGGCTCCGACGTCGCCTGCTCCTTCTTCTCCTTCTTGACCCGCGTGTTCTCGCGGTCGAGCACGATCTTGTCCACGAGCTGGCCCGGCAGGAGCTCGGCGTCGCCGGCGTTCTCGACGCGGACCTTCTTCAGCATCTGCCGGACGATGAGCTCGATGTGCTTGTCGTGGATCTCGACGCCCTGCGACTTGTAGACCTTCTGCACCTCGCCGACGAGGTACAGCTCGGTCTCCGTGTAGCCCTTCAGCCGCAGGAGGTCGGACGGGTTGAGCGAGCCCTCGTGGAGCGGATCGCCTGCGTCGACGTGCTCGCCGTGCGCGGCCGTGAGCCGCGTCCGGCGGGGGACGAGGATCGAGTACTCGTCGTCCTCGTTGCCGCTGTCGGGGACGATCGTGATCCGGAGCTGGCGCTCGGTCTCCTCGTGCGCGACCGTGCCCGCCACCTCAGCGAGAGCAGCGGCGCCCTTCGGGTTGCGCGCCTCGAAGATCTCCACGACGCGCGGCAGGCCGTGCGTGATGTCGGCGCCGGCGATGCCGCCCGTGTGGAAGGTCCGCATCGTCAGCTGGGTGCCCGGCTCGCCGATCGACTGGGCGGCGATGATCCCGACCGCGTCGCCGATCTCCGACAGCTCGCCGGTGGCGAGGAACGTTCCGTAGCACATGCGACACACGCCGGTCTCGGCCTTGCACTTCAGCACCGACCGGATCGGGATCGAGAAGTCCTCGGCGACCTCGCCGAGCTCCTCGACGATCTCCCGCAGCCGGG
>VAXA01000070.1 GCA_005883365.1 Actinomycetota bacterium | reverse complement strand
AGGGCCACCTGTGCGCTCGAGGAGATCGCGATCTCGGTCGCGAGCCGCATCTTCCCGCCCCGCGCGATGAGGATCGCGCCGCCGTGCTCGGCGGCGTTGCCGACGATCGCCACGATCACGACGGCGATGAAGAACTCGCTCAGGCCGACCGCCGCCGCGAAGGCGTGCAGCGAATGGACGAGGATCTCGCTCACCCACGCGGTCGCGCCGGTCGCTGCGGCCAGGGCGACGAGCGCAGCCGACAGCGGCCAGGCACCCTCGCGCGGCGCCTCGCGCTCCCGCTTCCGGTGGCGGCGCAGGTTACGGCCGACGACGGCGAGATAGAGCAGCAGGAGCAGGATCGCCACCGGCACGGAGGCCACGACCACGGTGTGCCGCTCGGGCGGCCCGGTGTAGCCGAGCGCCGCGGGGAGCGCGAGAGCCACGACGGCCGCCCCGACGAGGCCGATCTGGGTGAGGAGCGAGCGGCGGTCGATCCGCGCTCCGTCCGGGCCAGCCACCTGCGTGATCCCGTATACGAGCAGCAGGTTCGAGATAACGCTCCCCGAGAGCGATCCGCGCACGACGACAGGCAGATTCGCGCCGACCGCGAAGAGGGCCACGATGAGCTCCGGCGCGTTCCCGAAGCTCGCGTTGAGGAAGCCGCCGATGCCCGGCCCCGTGTGCTCCGCCGCGTGTTCCGTCGACTCGCCGATCAGCCAGGCGAGCGGGACGAGGGCGATCGCGGCGAGTACGAAGAGCGCGACGTCGCCGGCGCCGGTGAGCTTGTCCACCGCGATCGTGGCGGGTGCGAGGAGGAGCGACCCCCACAGGAGCTGGCGGCGCACGGCGACCTACCCTAACGAGCCTCGTCGAGCATGAATCCCGACCCCAGCCGCGCGACTAGCTCGATTGCGCCGCGCTGTCAAGTCTTGCGCAGCCCTGCATCCGCTCGGACAATGCGGATATGACACCCAAGCAAGCGACCGCGGCGCTGCCGCTCCACCCGCAGGACGAGGCGGAGTGCCGGCGCTGCGCAGTCCACTGCGAGAAGGTCGTCTACCCGGCGGCGTGCCTCCAACGGTCGTGTCCCTTCGTCTACGCGTACGAGGAGCATGGGCACACGTACATGGGCTGCCTGCAGAAGGTGTTCGAAGCGGAGATCGACGTCGAGATGCTCGTCGCCGCGGAGCGGACGCGCGAGGGCTTCGGTGCCGTGCGCGCGCTGCGGGGGCCGCTGCCGATGTGCGAGGCCGCGGTGCAGTCGACGTTCTCGCAGCGGGAGAGCGAGCTCGGCTGCCTCAATCCGGAGTTCGGTGAGCTGCCGGCAGGCTCGCCGACGTTCCGGGTGTTCGCGCGCGTAGCCACCTCGTAGCCGCTTCGGGCTCGGCGAGGCGGCCGAGGATCGCGACGCCGACGGCTGGACCGGCAGCGGCGAGGACGAACGCGAGGCGCCAGCTGTGGGCGGCGACGAGTGCGATCGCGGGCGGCGCGCCAGCGACGACGACGCCGAGCAGCGTCTGCTGGAAGCCCAGCGCCGCGCCGGTGCGGGCCGAGCCGGCCGTCTCCGCGGCGGCCGCGTAGGCAAGCCCGTTCCACGCCATGCTGAGCACCCCCGCGACGAGGAAGAGCGGGACGAGGAGCGCGAGCGGTGCGTCGGTGGCGGCGGCCACGCCGGCGGTGAACAGCGCGAGCGTGATCCCGATCGCGCGGAGCGGTCCGAGACGGCTGGCCAGCCGGTCGGAGATCCGCCCAGAGCCGATTCGCGCGCCGATGGCGAGCACGTTGATCGCCGCGAGAAGCGCGGCGGCGGCATGCGTGGACACGTGGCGGTGGTCGTGGAGGAAGAGGACGACGAACCCCGTGATGCCGATCTGCGCCGTCAGGTAGAGACCCGTCCCCGTTCCCAGCAACCACATGCGCGGGTCGCGAAGCGGGCGCGCGAGGTCGTCGATCTCTTGCTCGGTTCCCGCGCCACCTCGGACGAAGACCGCGGCGACGATTGCTCCCGTCGCGCACGCGCCGCCGAGGAAGAGGAAGGCGAGGCGGGTGCCGCCTGCCGAGGCGAGCACGGGGAGGAGCGAAGCACCGATCGCGCCGCCGATTGGGATGGCCGTCTGCCGGATCCCGAGCGCCTGGCCAAGCTCCGAGGCCGGGAACCAGGCCATGATCGCCCGGCCGCTCGCGGCGTTCACGCTCGCCCCGAGGGCGCCGACGGCGACGAGGACGGCCGTGATTGTTGCGAAGCCGTGGGTCGTGGAGGCGACGGCGAGCATGGCGGCCGCGCCGGTGAGCCCGGTCGCGATGACCCAGCGCTCGTCGACACGGTCGGCGACGAGTCCCCAGGGCAGGAGCGTGAAGAGCATCCCGATCCCGATCCCCCCGAGGACGATGCCGGTCTCGCCGAGCGTCAGCCCGTAGTGCGACCTCAGCGCGGGGCCGAGCGCCGGCAGGGCCACCGAGGACGCCGAGAAGCTCGCCTGCGCGAACGTCCCCGCGGCGAGCACGACCCAGCGGTACTTCCCAGCCGAACCAGACACGCCCCGAACGTACACGTCTCGGTGTCAGGCACCGGGACGTGTCCTATGCGGACCGGTCCACGCGTTGAGGTCTTCAGCGAAGCCGGTTCCGCCCGGTGCACTGTCCTCTTTAGCCACGTCCCGGTGCCTGGCACCAGGACGTGGCCCGAGGTGTCAGGTCGTCCAGCGGGCGTGCAGCTCCTTCGTCTTGCGGATCTCGTTCGCGTCCGGGCCGCGGTTGTCGGGACCCGCTGTCTCGAGCACGGCCGGCAGGCCCTGCAACCGCGGGTTCGAGAGGAACACGCCGAGGCGTTCCCCGAGCTCGCCCTCGAGGATGTTGGCGTGCCGGTCGCGGTTCGAGCCGAACGGCGCGGCGGCGTCGTTCACGTGCAATGCGCGGAGCCGGTCGAGGCCGATCGCCGAGTCGAGCTCGTCGAGGCAGGCGTCGAGCGCGGCTGCATCGGTCACGTCCACCCCGGACACCCAGAGGTGGCAGGAGTCGAGACAGACGCCCAATCGTGGATGGCCGCCGAGCCGCTCGTGGATCGTCGCCAGCTCCTCGATCGAGCGACCGATCGTGCCGCCTGCGCCGGCCGAGTTCTCCATCAGGATCCACGTCTCGTCGGTACAGAGCTCGAGCACCTGCTCGAGCGCAGGCACGACGTGCTCGAGCCCGGCCTCGAGCCCGCTGCCGAGGTGCGAGCCGACGTGGAAGACGACGCCGTCGGCGCCGATCGCGCACGCCACCTCGGTCGTGTTCTGGAGCGCCGCGACCGAGCGCTCGTAGATGACCGGATCGGGCGTCGCGAGATTGCAGAGGTAGACGGCGTGGCAGAGGACGCCGCCGATCCCCGCCTCCGCCCGCTTCTCGCGGAAGCAGTCGAAGCTCGCGGGGTCGTGATTCGTGGGCCGCCACGCGCGGGGGCTCTGGGTGAAGACCTGCACCGAGTCGGCGCCCATCTCCACCGCGCGGTCGATCGCCTTGTCGATCCCGCCCGAGGAGGAGATGTGCGCGCCGATCTGCACCGCTGCCTACGCTATCCGCATGGCCGTCCGCGTCCGCATCGCACCGAGCCCCACGGGGCTCCTGCACATCGGCACGGCGCGTACCGCCCTCTTCAACTGGCTCTTCGCGCGGCACGAGGGCGGCGAGTTCCGGCTGCGGATCGAGAACACCGACACCTCGCGCGAGGTCGCCGAGGCGGTCGATCAGATCCAGGACTCGCTCCGCTGGCTCGGCCTCGACTGGGACGGGCCGCACACCTTCCAGCTCGACCGGATGGACGACTGTCGCCGCGTCGCCGACGAGCTCCTCGCCGCGGGCAAGGCGTACGAGGACGAGGGCGCGATCCGCTTCCGCATGCCCGAGGAGGGCGTCACTGCGTGGGACGACATAGTTCGCGGCCGGATCGAGTACCCGAACGAAAAGCTCGAAGACGTCGTCATCGTCCGCTCGGACGGCCGTCCGACCTACAACTTCGCCTCGCCTATGGAGGATGTCTGGGACGGGATCACGCACGTGATCCGCGGCGATGACCACATCCCGAACACACCGAAGCAGCTCAACATCATCCGCGCGGTCGGCGCCGAGATCCCTGCGTACGCGCACGTTCCGATGATCTTCGGGATGGACGGCAAGAAACTCTCGAAGCGCCATGGAGCGGATGCAGTGGAGGAGTTCCGCGACGCCGGCTACCTCCCTGAGACGATGCTCAATTTCCTCGCCTTGCTTGGCTGGGCGCCGGATGGCGAAACGACGCTCATAGGCCGGGACGAACTGATCCAGCGCTTCTCGCTCGAGCGGGTCAGCTCGAGTCCGTCCCAGTTCGACTACCAGAAGCTCGACTGGATGAACGGCGTCTACCTCCGCGAGCTCTCGCCGGAGGAGTACGCGCACCGCTTGCTCCTCTGGCTGGGGGAGAACGGCTACGACTGGGATGCCGAGCTCGTCACGCGGGCTGCGCCGCTCGTGCAGGAGAAGATCGCGAAGCTGTCGGAGTTCCCGGGCTTCGCGGGCTTCCTCTTCGGCAACGTGGAGCCGGACTCGGCCGATCTCGACGGCGGGGCGCCGATGCTTGCGGCGGCCGACGCGGCGCTCGCCTCGCTCGAGCCCTTCGAGGCGACGGCCATCGAGACGGCCCTCCGGGCGGCGGCCGACCGGCTCGGCCTGAAGCCGCGGCAGGCGTTTCAGCCGATCCGGGTCGCGGTGACCGGTTCGAAGGTCTCCCCGGGGCTGTTCGAGAGCATCGAGCTGCTCGGCCGCGAGACGACGCTCAGCCGTCTCCGCGCTGCCGCGGGCGGCGCGGCGTAGGCGCGGCCGGCGGCAGCGGCTTCGGCGGCGCGAGCGGGTCGAGAGCGCGCTGGAACGCGAGCCAGGCCAGGCGTCTAAAGCGCTGGGTCGGCAGAGGGAGGCCGGCGGGATCGGCGCTCAGGACGCCGCGCCCGCCGTGGTCGGGCTGCGGGGAGTCCCTTGCCACTTCAAAGAGGTAACGACCGCTTCCGGACCGCGGTTACTGACGGCCGTTAGACTCGGCGCGATGCGCGATACCGGGGGGCATGCGGCGCCTGCTCGGATCCTCGTCGTCGACGATGAGCCGTCGATTCGGCTGCTCTGCCGGGTCAACCTCGAGCTCGACGGTCACGAGGTCCTCGAGGCCGGCACGCTCGCCTCGGCTCGGGAGGCGGTGGCCGGGGAGGACGTCGACCTCGTCCTCCTCGACGTCCACCTGCGCGGGGAGCGAAGCGACGCCCTCATCGCCGAATGCCACGC
>VAXA01000288.1 GCA_005883365.1 Actinomycetota bacterium | reverse complement strand
CGCCGCCTAGCTCAACGCACGCTCGAGAGCCGCGCGATCCACGGGCTCGCCGTGCGTCGGCAGGACGAGCTCGACCGGGAGATCGAGCAGCGGTCGCAGCCCGGCCACGATTTGATCCCGCTTGGCGTCGCCCCGGAGCCACTCGTTGAGACCGAGCCCTTCGCCGAAGTCGGCGAGGGTGTCCCCCGCGATGACCGCACGGCGGCTCTCGATCCAGAGAACGAGGTCGTTGCGTTCGCGGCCGGCGAATGCCTGGGCGCCGAACGGGAGCCGGTCGCCCGGCCCGTACCAGTGGGCGTCGCCGCCACCGGTGCGGAGCCAGCGCAGATCCGAGCTGCCGTCCCCGGCCTGCTCGGCCGTGATGCCGAACTTGTCGATCAGGTCCTGCGCGGAGTCCGGGCGAGGCGTGAAGACCGGCGCGCCGAACCGCTCTGCGAGAGCCTGCGTGCCGCGTTCGTGCCAGGGGACCGTGAGCACTACGACGGGCTCCCGCTCGGCTGTGAGCGCGAGCAGTTCGTCCGGCACAGCGAGCGGATCGAAGAGCAGCAGGCGGGTTCCGTCGTCGATCGCGTACGACGACACCTCCTGCGGCCACACCTCGTCGGACGACCACTCGGGATGCGGGGCTTTCCAGTGCCAGAGGCCGGTTTGCAGCTCACGCACGCCGCGAGCCTAGCGTGGCGGACCACGTAGGATCGCGGGCGATGGACGAACGCCTCGACCGCTATGCGGAGCTCGTCGTCCGCGTCGGTGCGAACGTCCAGCCGGGTCAGGAGCTCTTCCTCCACACGGCGGTCGAGCACCACGACCTCGCGCGCGCCCTCGCACGGCAGGCCTACCGTGCAGGCGCCGCCTACGTCCACGTCCTTTACAACGACGCGCACGCCCGGCGGGCGATGATCGAGCTCGGGCCGGACGAAGCGCTCACCTACACGCCCGGATGGCTGAAGACGCTCGTCTCCTCGTTTACGGGCAACGCCTTGATCGCGACGACGGGCGATCCGGAGCCGGAGCTGCTGGCCGATCTCGACGGCGAGCGCGTCGGCCGGGCTGTGCAACGCGAGATCTGGGAGCTCCGGCTCGAGCAGTTTGCGGAGAACTCGGTCAACTGGTGCGGCGCCGGCGCCCCGAGCGAGGGCTGGGCGCGGCAGGTCTTCGGCGAGCCGGACGTCGACCGCCTGTGGGAGAAGGTCTTCTTCTGCATGCGGCTCGACGAGCCGGACCCGGTCGCCGCCTGGCGCGAGCACCTCTCGCGCCTCGAGGAACGCACGATGCGCCTCAACGAGCTTGGGGCCGACTCGCTCCGCTATCGCGGTCCCGGCACCGATCTCACGGTGGGTTTGCTGCCGAATGTGCGGTGGATGTCGGGTGCGGCCGAGACGCCTACGGGGATCCGGTACGTCGCAAACATGCCGACCGAGGAGATCTTCACCTCGCCCGATGCGAGGCGCACCGAAGGGACGATTCGCTCCACGCTGCCGCTCCCTCTCGCCGGCCAGATCATCCGCGGGCTGGAGCTGACCTTCGAAGAGGGGCGCGCCGTCCGCGTCGAGGCCGAGACCGGCGCGGACCTCGTCCGCAGCCACCTGGAGACGATCGAGAACGCCGATCGCCTCGGCGAGGTCGCGCTCGTCACGCGCGAGTCTCGCGTAGGCGAGTCGGGAACGCTCTTCTACGACGCGCTCTACGACGAGAACGCCACCTGTCACGTCGCGTATGGCGCCGGCCTGCCCTTCCTCGTCGACGGCGAGCCGGACGGAGGGTTCAACGTTGCCAACATCCACGTGGACTTCATGGTGGGCGGTCCCGAGCTCGAAGTGGACGCGGTGCTCGCGGACGGAGCGGAGGTGCCGCTGATCCGGAACGAGGAGTGGCAGCTCGCATGACGACCACCGACGAGCGGCTCGAGCGCTACGCCGAGCTCGCCGTTCGCGTCGGCGCGAACGTGCAGGCGGGCCAGGAGGTCTTCGTCCACCCGATGGTGGAGCACTGGGAGCTCGGTCGCGCGGTCGTCCGGCAGGCGTACCGGGCAGGCGCGTCGTACGTCCACGTCATCTACCGCGACGACCACCTCCGGCGCGCGATGATCGAGCTCGGTCCGGACTCCGCGCTCACATACTCGCCCGCGTGGGAAAAGGAGCTGACGCTGCAGACGGCCGGCAACGCCTCCATCGGGACGACTGGCAGACCCGACTCGCGGCTGCTCGCCGATCTCGACGGTGAACGTATCGGCCGGGCGATCCAGGTGGAGATCGCGGAGATGGTCCAGCGCCAGCATCGGGAGAACACGGTCAACTGGTGCGGGATCGGCGCGCCGAACGAGGGCTGGGCCACGCAGATCTTCGGCGAGCCGGACGTCGAGCGGCTTTGGGAGAAGGTCGCGTTCTGCATGCGGCTCGACGAGCCAGACCCCGTGCAGGCGTGGCACGAGCACATGGCGCGCCTGGACGCCCGGGCCGCGACGCTCACTGCGCTCCGCCCCGACGCGCTCCACTACCGCGGCCCCGGCACCGACCTCACGATCGGCCTCCTGCCGAGCGCGCGTTGGGGAAGCGCCCGGTTCCGCACCTCCGGCGGGATCGACTACGTCGCGAACATGCCGACCGAGGAGATCTTCACGACGCCCGACTCCCGCCGCGCCGAGGGGACGATTCGTTCCTCGCTGCCGCTTTCTCTCAACGGCCAGATCATCCGCGACCTCGAGTTCACGTTCGAGGACGGGCGGATCGTCGGCGTGGAGGCGGAGGAGGGCGCCGACCTCGTCCGCAGCCAGATCGCCACCAACGAGAACGCCGACCGGCTCGGCGAGATCGCGCTCGTCACGAGCGAGTCCCGCGTCGGCCAGTCCGGAACGCTCTTCTTCGACACGCTCTTCGACGAGAACGCGACCTGTCACATCGCCTACGGGATGGGCCTCCCGTATGCGTTCGACGGCGAGCCCGACCCGGCAACGAATGTCTGCAACATCCACATCGACTTCATGGTCGGTGGGCCGGAACTCGAGGTAGACGCGGTGTTGGCGGACGGCAGCGAAGTGCCGCTGATCCGCAACGAGGAGTGGCTGCTCGCGAGTGCTGCGCACTCGCTCGCTCGTTGAAGGAACTCGGGCCGGGAGAGCGCGCTCTCCCGGCGGCGGAGTTCCGCTTCCCCGTAGGCGAGACCGCAGGTCTGGCCTACGCTCCCCGGATGCGGAGCTGGGGAGAGCTGCTGGGCGAACCGGACGCGGCGCCGGCGGCCGAGGAGGAGAGCGGCGGCCGCCTCTTCTCGCGGTTGCGCGACTCGCTCTCGAAGTCGCGCCGGGCGCTCACCGGCGAGCTCGCCGCCGCAGCGGCGTTCGACCCTGGCGACGACGCCGACTGGGAGCGGCTCGAGGAGGCGCTGGTCGCCGGCGACGTCGGCGTGCGCGCAACCGCCGAGCTCGTGCGGCGGCTCGAGGCGCGCGGGGAGCTCACGGACTTGAACGCGGCCCTCGCGGAGGAGGCGGCGGAGCTGTTTGGCGAGCCGCCGGTGCTCGACCTCGCCCACGAGCCGGCCGTGATCCTCGTCGTCGGCGTCAACGGCACCGGCAAGACCACGACGATCGGGAAGCTCTCGGCGCGGCTGGCGGAGCACGGCCGCTCGGTCGTCGTCGCTGCGGCCGACACTTACCGCGCGGCGGCCGAGGAGCAGCTCGAGATCTGGGCGCAGCGGGCCGGAGCTGACTTCGTGGGCTCCGAGCGCGGCGCGGACCCGGCCGCCGTCGCGTACGACGGGGTGGAAGCCGCCGTCGCCCGCGGCCGCGACGTGGTCATCGTCGACACGGCCGGCCGCCTCCACACGCAGGCGAATCTCATGGAGGAGCTCGCGAAGGTGCGGCGCGTGATCGCCGGCCGCCTCGACGGAGCGCCGCACGAGACGCTGCTCGTCGTCGACGCCACGACGGGACAGAACGGCGTGCAGCAGGCGCGCCTGTTCGGCGACGCCGTCGGCGTCACGGGAGTCGTGCTCACGAAGCTCGACGGCTCGGCGAAGGGTGGCGTCGCGATCCCGATCGCCTACGAGCTCGGCCTGCCGGTCAAGCTCGTCGGCGTCGGAGAAGCGCTCGAGGACCTGCAGCCCTTCGACCCGCGCGACTATGCGCGCGCCCTCGTCACGGACTGACGCACTCCACCTCGGCTGTCAGCACTCCCACGCCGGGCTGACCGGGTTCCGCTTCCCGCGATCGAGGTGGTTTCCGCGCGTCAGGATCGTTTCGGCCGAATGCAGGAGCCGCGAGGCGCATCGGTTCGCGGCCTTGGTTCGCGACTAGCGGTGGCCCGGTTGACGAGATACTGCAGCGGCACTAGAGTCGCTCCACTTCGTGATCTCTGCATCGAGGAGGTGTCGGTGTGAGCCTCGAACCGATCGAGCCTCGCGACATTAAGGACTTCCAGACACAACAGGCGGGGAGAGTCCGGGCCTTTCTGGAGCGCCTTGCCATGGACGACGACTTGCTCGTCCGTTACATCAACGACCGGGTCACCGTCTTGCATGACGAGGTGGAAGATGAACGGCTCAATACCGAAGATGTAGCCCTCCTCCTGGACAGCGACTACTCCCGCGTTTACGAGGTGATGAGCCAGGGATCCGCACCCCAGCGCTGGATCGTCATCTGGATCGTCTAGAACCTCTTCCCGCCCCGTGTCTTCCGGCTCGCTGACCGTCGTCGGCACGGGCATTCGGCTGGGCACGCATCTGACGCGTGAAACGCGGCTGCTGCTGGAGACAGCGGACGTCGTCCTGTCGCTCGTCGCCGAACCCGGGATGCAGGCGGTTCTCGAGCGACTGAACCCCAAGACGCGTTCCCTCCATGATCTGTACGAACTCGGCGAGAGCCGCGCCGAGGCGTACGAGGCCATGGCGGAGGAGATCCTCCGCCACGTCCGCGAGGGCAAGAACGTCGTCGCAGCCTTCTACGGCCACCCGGGCGTCTTCGTCGCCCCGTCGCACGAGGCGATCCGAATGGCACGAGCCGAGGGCTACATGGCGAGCATGCTTCCGGGCATCTCGGCGGAGGACTGCCTCTTCGCCGACCTCGGCGTCGACCCGTCTCGGTTTGGTTGCCAAAGCTACGAGGCGACCGACTTCCTCGTCCACCGCCGACGTATCGATCGGACCGCCGCCCTCGTTCTGTGGCAGATCGGCACAGTGGGCAGCGTCGCCGCGGCCGCGACCACACAACCGACCGGGCTTCCGGTGCTCGTCGAGGCGCTCCTCGAGTACTACCCGCCCGAGCACGAGGTGACGGTATACGAGGCTTCGCCCTATCCGGGCTTCGACCCGCTAGTGCGCACCGTTGGGCTCGGCGAGCTCTCGGTGGAGCACGTCACCGCTCTCTCCACGCTGTACGTCCCGCCACGGGAACCCGCTCCGCTCGACCTCACGATGCTCGACCGCCTAGGCCTTCCGAGGCCGTGACCGACGCACCGGCGAGGCGCGCACGCGCGCGCTCGGCGGAGACGTCGTTTCCCTTTCGCTCGTACAGGCGCAGAGCGTCCGCGACACATGTGGCCGCTTCCTCGGTCCGGTCGGCGAGGGCAAGCGTGTCGGCCAGGTCGACCAGGGCATTCCCGTGCAGGTCGAGGGCGTCCGTGGCCGCGGCAAGTCCCACCGCCTCGCGTGCGTACCGCTCCGCCTCCTCGTGCGCTCCGTGGCTCGCGCACACTTTGGCTCGCGTTCCCCCTGACAGGACCTGGGACCAGAGGTCGTCTGGCGCGGCACTGGCCTGAGCCCGGCGGGCCAGGTCGTCCGCCTCGTCGAGCCGCCCCTGCCCATAGAGCGCCTGGGCGAGGAAGGCGGCGACGCTCGAGAGGTAGCCGAGATCACCCATCCCCTCGAGAGCATTCAGACCCGCGCGCAGTTCGATCCCGGCAGCCCGGTAGTCAGCCGCTAAGAGTCCGATGGCCCCGTAGGCAAGCGAGATTGCCGACTGCGCCATGAGGCGCATTCCGAGATCCTCGTAGGTGACGCGAGCTTCGCCCACGAGCGCCCTCGCGTCTGCGAAGTTGCCACGCATCGCCTCGAGTACGGCGAGGTAGCGCGCGACGTTGGCCTCTACCAACCGGTCGCCGCCGGTCTCCGTGACGAGCCGCCGGCAGCGCGCTATCGCCTGATCCACCGGGGTCGGTCCCGACAGCGCCGAAAGGGCAAGCTGGCCGAGGATGAGAGCCTCCTGTCGCCGGTCGCCCATGCGCCGGCCATAGGTCAGCGCCCGCTCGAGAGCTGCCTCGCCTTGCGCGAAGCGTCCTTTCCACAGGCCTTGCCTGCGGCCGATCAGGCTCCACGCAGCGGCAAGTGCACGGTCGTCCCCGAGCTCTTCGAGAGCGGGGATCGACGCCTCGACCTCCTTGAGATCGGCATCGTCTTCGGGCTCGCTGGCGAGGCGGAGTTCAGCTCTTTCGATCAGAGCAGCCAGCTCTCCTCGACGATTCCCGGTGCTCCTCCCGGCTTCGAGCGCCTCGGACAGGACCTCGTCGGCACGGGTGAGCTCGCCCGCCTCCCTCAGTGCCGCACCCAGCTCTGGAAGGAGAGTCAGGCGCCGATTGTCGCTCTCGGGCCTGAGGGAGACCGCGCGCGAGAGCAAGTCGACGGCGGCCGGCATGTCTCCCCGCGAGAGCGCGCGCCCCCCGGCCGATCCAAGGAATTCGGCGGCTCGCGTCGCCTGGACGCGGTCCCGCTCCGAGACGGTGCCGAGCTCGCCGCGGTACCGGACAGCCTGCTCGAGGTGGTAGCCGAGGAGTTCATCGTATTCCCCTGATCGTTCCTCCGCCCAGGCTGCGAAGCGCTCGTGCAGCGAGGCGCGGTCGGCCTTGGGGAGCGCCGCGTAGGCTGCGTCCCGGAGCAGGAGGTGGCGGAACCGGAAAGCATCCTCGCCCGGTAGTTGCGCTTGCGCTGGATAGAGGAGCTCCTTCCTGACCAGAGAGGCGAGGCGGGGTGTGAGCTGAACGTCCTCGGGACAAAGCGCGAGGAGCGAGCCTCGGTGGAAGATCTCGCCCTCGACGGAGGCGCACTGAAGCAGATGGCGCTCTTCCGGTGAGAGCTGGTCAAGGCGCGCACTTAGGAGTGCTCGCAGGCTCGCCGGGACGGACGGCTCGCCGTCACCCTCGCGGGCGAGCGCGGTCATCTCGATCAGGAAGAGCGGGTTTCCTGCGGCGGAGTACGCGATCTTCTCCCGCAGAGCCTGTGGGAGCGCGTCCGGGATTAGCTCGGAGACCGGCTCTGCCTCGAGTGGTTGCAGGCGAAGCGCGACGGGCCAGCCTGCTCGCCGCTCGCTGAGCTCGGGTCGAGCCATGCAAAGAAGGAGAATCGGAGCGTCCCGAGAGAGGAGCGCCAGGTGCTCGAGTAGGTCGAGGAAGGTCTCTTCCGCCCACTGCAGATCGTCGAAGATGCAGAGCAGGGGTGTCTCCCGAGCGCGCTCCTCGAGCAGCTGACGGAAGCCCCAGGCGATCTCCTCGGCCGAAGAAGGCTCCTTGACCTCGCCGAGCAGTGAGCGGAGAGCGCGGGCTGCGTCGGCCTGGGAGGGGAGTGTCCGGAGCTGTCGCAGGACCTCGAGGACGGGCCAGTACGTGATCCCGTCCCCGTACGAAAGGCAGCGTCCAGAGACGACCTGGCCCTCGATCCGAGCAGCGAGCTCGAAGACGAGGCGGGACTTGCCGATTCCCGCCTCTCCGAGGATGGTCACGAGCTGGCAGCGGTTATCAGCAAGGACACTCTCCCAGGCTTCTTCGAGGAGTTCGAGCTCGCGCCCTCTCCCTACGAAGCGCGGCTCGGGATAGGGAGCGGCTTCCTCCTGGATCTCGAGCAGGCGCACGCGCCACGCCTCGACCGGATTGGTCTTCCCCTTCGCATCCACTGGGGCGACCGCCTCGAGCCGGGCCGCGTGCCGCACGAGCCGCTCGGTCACAGCGCCGATCAGGATCTCGCCTCCCGCTGCTGCTT
>VAXA01000287.1 GCA_005883365.1 Actinomycetota bacterium | reverse complement strand
CGCTTGTTTACGCCCGCGTGCCGCTGAGCACGTCGACGACGCGCTCCTCGGCGCCGTCGGCGTAGCCGGGGCCGAGCCTTTCCTCGAGGATCTTTCGCAGCTCGCCGCTTTCCGCGAGCTCCTGGGTGATGTCGGCGCCGCCGACGAGCTCGCCCCTGACGAACAGTTGCGGGATCGTCGGCCAGCCGGACAGCTCGGCCAGCTCCTGCCGGATCGACGGGTCGGGGAGGATGTCGACCGCCGTTACCGGCGCGCCTGCCGCGCGCAGTGCCTCGAGCGCCCGGCCGGAGTTGCCGCACATCACGAACTGCGGCGTCCCCTTCATGAACAGCGCCACCGGCTCGTTCTCGATCACGTCCTTGATCCGCTCGGAAATCTCGCTCACGTCGTCCCTTTCGTCTTGATTCGAAGCTCGTGGATGGTGCCGTCGCGCAGCGGCGCGCTGAGCGCGTCGTTGACGAGCCGGTGCTGCTCGAGCAGCGGCAGCCCGTCGAAGCGCGGGCTCTCGACGGTCACCTGGAAATGGTCGCCGCCGCCGGTGCGGTCCTCGACGCGCAACTCGGGTGCGTCGGGGAACGCGTCACGCAACAGCGATTCGAGACGTTCGACGACCATGGGCGGAGAGTAGCGGCGGGCTAGACCGCTACCGCACGCTCCGCTGCGTCAACGCGCTCGAGCCAGGGCTTCGCGCCGAGTCGCTCGAAGATCTCGCGCGCCTCGGCGAGCGACGCCGGGGTGTCGCCGACGCCCGCCTCGGCCTGTTCGAGCAGCGTGATCGCGACATGATGCGGCATTTCCAGCGCTCGAAACTCGTCGATCGCGCGCGTGCGGAGCGCAGACGCGGCGTCCCGGTCGCCCCGGAGCTCCAGGAGCCGGGCGCGGAAGCGGGCCGCGTAGGCCGCAAGGAGAGGCGACTGGTCCGAGGGCGTCATGCGGTCGAACAGGCCGAGCAGCTCGTCGACCTGGTCGAGGTCGCCGAGGTCGAACGCCCCCTCGCAGGCCTGGAACCAGGCCTCCTTGTAGAACGGATGGGTCGGGAGCGGATGCACCTCGAGGCCGCTGCGGGCCGCGGCGAGCGCCTCGAGCGCCCGCCCCTCGGCTCGCAGCACCGACGCCTCCACGGCGGCGTGCCCGAGCCGCATCTGCATCTCCCCGGACGTCCCCAGCTCGGCTGCCCGATCGAGGGCGGCGCGGGCCGCGGCGACGTCGCCCCGGCTGAGGGCCAGGCGGACCTCGAAGTTCGTGCGCTCCTCGGTCACGTGCATGTCGGGAAGCACGAGCTGCTCGACGATCTCCTCGAGTTCTCGCCACTCGCCGAGCGCCCAGCGGCTGTAGCCGAGGTGTCCGAGCGTGCGTTGTTCCTGGACCGCGTCACCCTGGCGGCGGGCTCGCTCGAGCAGCTCGAGCTGGATCTCCACCGATTCCGTGAACCGGTCGCGGGCGTGGAGCTGGTAGGAGAAGTTGTGGAGCGCTCGATTGAGCGGCTCGCGTAGGTCGTGCGCCCTCCCGAGCTCGATCGCATGCCGGAGCAGTGCCAGCGCCTCCTCGTGGTGTCCCTTCACTTCGAGACAGAGATGCTTCGTGTTCATCGCCTCGACGAGGACGTTCGGGAGGACGAGCGCCTCTGCGATCTCGAGCGCACGCTCCACCCGCTCGCTCGCCGCTTCGAATTCCGCAAGGAAAAAGCGCTGGCGCGCAAGGGCCTCCGCCAGCTCTGCGAGCTCGGGCCCCGGCTCCTCGTCCGCGAGCGCGGCGAACGCCTCCTCCATCCGCTCCGCTCCGCCCGCGATGTCGCCGGAGAACCACATCGTGAAGCCGAGCGCCGCTGTCGCGCGCGCGACCCGCTTCGCTTCTCCCTCGCCGCGATAGAGCTCGATCCCGCGCTCGTAGAGAGCCAACGCCTCGGGATAGCGACCGCCTGCCTGGGCGGCGCGGCCGGCGCTTTCCACCAGCTCTGCCCCCCAGAGCGGCTCTTCTGCGAACGTCGCCGCCTTCTCGAAATAGCGCTGCGCTTCCTCCGTTGCGGCAAGCGACGCAGCGCGATCGCCGGCGAGCGCGAGGTGCTCGGCAGTTTTCCGCCGGATGGCTGGCGCGTCTTCCGCGTCCGGCGCCGCCTCATACGCGTCGAGGTAGTGCGCTGCCACCACCTCGACCGCCTCCTGCTCGGCCTGTCCGGTCGCCTGCTCGAGGTACTCGGCAGCGGCAAGATGCTTCGCTTTCCGGTCCGCCCTCGCGAGCGTCTCGTAGGCGATCTGCTTCAGGAGGTCCTGGAGGAAGCCGTAGTGGCCACGCTCCGGCGACCGAGGGTCGGCCTGCACCGAGAGCACTTCCTTCCGGGCGAGCGAGGCGAGGAGCGGCTCGAGCTCCTGCTCGCGCAACCCCGAGAGGGCTGACAGACCCGCCTTCGTGAAGCTCTTGCCGAGTACCGCGGCGTCCTGGAGGACGCGCCGCTCGTCGGGCCCGAGCCCGTCGAGCCGCGCGGCGATGAGCGCGTGCAGCGTCTCTGGCACCTCGAGCGCCTCGATCTGGCCCGTCGGGCGGTACACATCCCCTTCCCGCGTGAGGAGCCCGCGGTCGAGCAGCATCCGCACCGTCTCGACCGCGTAGAGCGGGACGCCTTCGGCGCGCTCGAGGATTCGCGCGCGCAGATCGTCGGGCAGGCCGGGGACGAACCCGTCGAGGAGCTCTTCCATCGCCGGCGGCGTGAGCGGCTCCAGGGAGAGGGCCGTCGCGTTGCGTCCCGCGGCGCCGAAGCCGAGACGCCGCTCGATCAGCTCGGGCCGCGTGAGCGCGAGCACGAAGATGGGATGGGCTCGCGACCACTCGAGCAGGTACTCGACGAAATCGAGGAGCGCCGAGTCGGCCCACTGCAGGTCCTCGAAGACGAGGACGACGGGGCTCCGCTCGGCGAGGCGTTCGAAGAAGAGG
>VAXA01000285.1 GCA_005883365.1 Actinomycetota bacterium | reverse complement strand
GAGCTCGAGGAGCTCGGTGGGAAGCTGGTGGCGCGCGCGCAGCGCGCCGGGGCGGTGCGGCGGGACCTCAAGCCGGCCGAGGTGGGGCCGCTCGTCCGCTCGGCGCTGCTCGCGGCGCCGCCGGGCCAGTGGCGGCGCTATCTCGACGTCGTGCTGGACGGCCTGAGGACTTAGAGTCCCGGCCGGATGAGCTGGTTCGTCCGGAACCTCCGTGACATGAGGTGGTGGGACCGCGGCCCGCGCGGCTTCGTCAACGATCTCGTCGGCGACGACGACGCGCAGCTCGGTGTCAACCTCTTCGTCCTCGGGCCGGGCGAGCCGATGTCGATGTACCACTGGGAGACAGACCAGGAGGACTTCCTCGTCCTGGCGGGCGAGGCGCTGCTGATCGTTGGTGCTGAAGTCGCCACCGGCGAAGCCGGCGACGACCAGCGGAAGACCCCGGGCCGCTCAGAGCGGCCCGGCCGGGACGACGAGGAGCACCCGCTCCGCCAGTGGGACTTCTTCCACTGCCCGCCCGGCGTCGCCCACACGATCGTCGGCGCCGGCTCGGGCCCATCCGCGATCCTTGCCATCGGCGCCCGGGAGCATCAGCACGGGGACGACTGGGGTGGCTACCCGTACTCCGAGCTCGCGATGAAGCACGACGCGTCCGCCGAGGAGGAGACGACGGATCCGGACGTCGCCTATGCGCGCTTCCCGGACCGGCAGCCCGGCGAGTACCGGGACGGCTGGCTGCCGAACGAGAGCTAGCCCGTCGTCGCGAGCTGCGCATGGAGGGGCTGCGGCCAGAGGCCGGCACCGTCCTCCGCGGGGAGCTCCTCGAGCTCGAGGCCGAAGACGTCCTCGAGCGCCGCGACGGCGTGCGGCCGCACCTCGTCTACCGTCACCGCCCGCCCGAGCTCGCGTGCGATCGTCGTGAACATCGCGTCCTCGAGCCCGCAGGCCGTGATCCAGTCGGTGAACGGCGCCGGGTCCAGGTCGACGTTGAGCGCGTAACCGTGCGTCGTCACCCAGCGCGAGACGTGGACGCCGATCGACGCGATCTTGCGCGGCGGTCGCTGGAGCCAGACGCCGGTCAGTCCCTCGAGACGATCCGCCTCGACGCCGAGTGGCGCGAGAGTGCGGATCAGCGCCTCCTCGAGGCTCCGGACGTACTGCTTCACGTCGCGGCCGTGGCGCTTGAGGTCGAGGACCGGGTAGCAGACGAGCTGACCGGGCCCGTGGTATGTCGACTTGCCCCCGCGATCGGTCTCTACCACCTCGACCTCCGCGCCCTCCGGGACGTGCAGCTCGGCGGTCTCGTCGGTGCGCCGGCCTAGCGTGACGACGGGCGGGTGCTCGAGCAAGACGAGCGTGTCCGGGATAGCCCCCTGCGATACGGCGCCCGCGAGGGAGCGTTGCAGCTCCCACGCCTCGAGGTACGGCACCTCGCCGAGCTGAAGCAGGTAGCCCCCGGTCGCCACGCGCTCAGGCTAGCGTCCGCCGAATGCCTGTCGTCCTCGTGGAAGGGATCACCGATCGGATCGCCGTCGAGGCCGTCGCGCGTCGGCTCGGGCGGGAGCTGGCGCTCGAGGGCGTCGACGTGGTGCCGATCGGCGGCGCGCAGGCGATTCGGCGGGCGTTTGCGCAGTACGAGGGGGAGCAGGTAGCCGGTCTGTGCGACGCCGCCGAGGAGCGCTGGTTCCGGCGGGTCCTAGGGGATGCGACCCACGTCTGCGTCGAGGACCTCGAGGACGAGCTGATCCGGGCGCACGGAGCGGAGGGCGTCGAGCGGGTCATCGCCGCTCAGGGCGATCTCGAGACCTTCCGCAACTTCCAGAACCAGCCCGCCTGGCGGGGGCGTCCCATCGAGGCGCAACTCCGCCGCTGGTTCCAAGCCTCCGACCGCCGTGCCAGCCGCTATCCCCCGCTGTTGATCGAGGCCCTCGAGCCCGGCCGGATCCCGCGGCCGCTCGCCGGTGTGCTCGCTGCGACCCTCTAGAGCCGCTGGCCGAACATCCAGCGGTGGCCTTCTGGGTCCTCGGCCGTGTAGATGCGGAACCCGACGCCCGGCTCCTCGGGGACGCGGAGGATCGTTGCGCCGGCATCGGAGGCCCGCCTGTGGTGCGCCTCGACGTCGTCCACCTCGACGAAC
>VAXA01000286.1 GCA_005883365.1 Actinomycetota bacterium | reverse complement strand
GCAGGAGCGGCGCCAGAACGAGCACGATCGCGCCCGCCGGAACGTTGACGAAGAAGATCCAAGACCAGCTGAGCGCGCTCGTCAGCAAGCCGCCGAGCAGCACGCCCGCGGCTGCACCGCTTCCCGAGACGGCGCCCCAGATGCCGAGTGCGAGATTCCGCTCCCGGCCCTCCTCGAAGGTCGTCGTCAGGATCGACAGCGCAGCCGGAGCGAGAAGCGCCGCGCCGAGCCCCTGCAGCGAGCGAAAGGCGATCAGCGAGCCTTCGGACCACGCCAGCCCGTCCAGGAGGGAGCTGACGGTGAAGAGCACGAGGCCGGCCATGAACATGCGCCGTCGCCCGAGCAGGTCGGCGGCCCGGCCGCCCAGGAGCAGGACGCCGCCGAAGAGGATGGAGTAGGCGGTGATCACCCACTGCAGCCCCTCCTGGCTGAAATGCAGGTCGGTCTTGATCGTCGGCAGCGCCACGTTCACGATGGCGATATCGAGCACGACCATGAATTGAGCGGCCACGAGGACCGCCAGTGCGAACCACCGCTTGCGGTCCGAGATAGTTTGCTCCGTCATTCGCTGTCCTCCAGAATCGTTGTCTGTATCCACGATATCCGAAGGGAACGATCCTGCGCTACACTTATTCCGCAATGAATGCTGAGATACCGACCAACTGCTTCCCGGCCGAGCTCGTCGCGAGCCCGGGCTTCCTCCTCGGGCGGCTCGGGATGAGCTTCAAGACGGAGACGATGGAGGAGTTCGAGCAGGCGGGCTTCAGCGGCTACCACTACTCGATCCTCGCCCTCCTCGACGAGGGATCCCGCAAGACGCAGTCGGCGATCGCGGACGCGCTCAAGTACGACCCGAGCCAGCTCGTCGCGCTGCTCGACGGGCTCGAGGAGCGAGGCCTCGTCGAAAGGCGGCGCGATCCGGACGACCGCCGCCGCCAGATGGTCACGCTCACCCCTGCTGGCCGGCAGCAGCTCGCTTCCTTCCGAAAGCTCGTCCGGAAGATCGAGGACGAGTTCCTCGCCCCGCTCGACGAGGACGAGCGCGCCGCGTTGCACGACCTGCTGCTGCGCATCGCGGTGGAGCGCGACGCGCGCTTCGCGATCCCCGCGGCCGCGCCCTCGGCCTCGTAGCGTTGCGGGCGTACAATCGAGGAATGATGGCAGTCCGCACGATGAACCCCGTCCACGAGGCTGGCACCTGCGCGGTCGCCGCCACCGCCGAGATCATCGGCGCGAAGTGGACTGCGCTCCTCGTCCACGACCTCTCCGAAGGGCCGCGCCGCTTCTCGGAGCTCGAGCGCTCATGCCAGGGAATCAGCCCGCGCACGCTCGCCGAGCGGCTCCGCGCCCTCGAGGCCGACGGGATCCTCGAGCGGCAGAGCTACCCCGAGACGCCGCCGCGCGTCGAGTACCGGCTGACGCCGAAGGGCCAGTCACTCCTGCCGATCATCGACGCCATGCGCGAGTTCGGCCGCGAGTGGCTCCCCTGCGGGCGTGCGCACCCGCACTCGCTCTAGGCGTTAGCCGTTCAAGCCGCCGAGCGCGCTGAAGAGTGCGGCGGCCGTGTCGATCCCCGCCGCGAAGTACGGGACGAGGAACCGCTCGTTCGGGGAATGGATGTTGGACTCCGGCAGCGCGAATCCGGTGAGGACCGTGTCGATGCCCTTCTCCGTCAACGCGGGCATGAGCGGGATCGAGCCGCCGACGCGGGTGAGGAGCGGCCGCACGCCGAGAGCCTGCTCGAACGCGTCGGCGGCCAGCCGGACGGCGGGCGCCTCCGCGCGGACGAGCCCCGGGTTCGAGCCGCTCCAGATGATCTCGAGCTCGGCCCCCGCGGGCGCCGCCTCGCGCAGCAGGCGCTCTGCGGCGGCCCCGATCGTCTCGACGTTCTGCCCTGGCGCGATGCGGATCGAGAACTCGGCGTTCGCGGCGACGCTGAGCGTGGTGTTGCGAACGCCGGGCTTGCCGCCGAGGATCCCGTTCACGTCGGCCGACGGCTCAGCCCACGTGCGGACGTAGAACTCCTCGGCCGCCTTTCCGTCGAGCGGCCGCGCGCCCTGCTCGGATAGCGCCTCGGCGCCCGAGGGTAGCTCCGACCACGCCTCGAGCTCCTCGGCGGTCGGCGGCGCGATTCCCTTGCGCAACGGCTCGGGCAGCCGTCCGTCCGGACCGGGGAGCACCGCCTCGAGGCAATGCATGAGGGCGTGGATCGCGTTGAGCGCGACGCCGCCGTACATGCCGGAGTGGAGATCGCGCGCGCCGGTGCACACTTGCACGTCGAAGCCGACGAGGCCGCGGGTGGCGAGCTCGATCGTCGGCACGTCGCGCCGGAGCATCCCGCCGTCGAAGATCACGGCGGCGTCGGCGCCACGCTCGTCCTGCGCGACGAAGTCGGCGATCGTGCGGCCGCCGATCTCCTCCTCGCCGTCGAACGCGAAGCGGAGGTTGACGGGCAGCGCGCCCGACTCGACGAGCCGCTGCGCCGCGCGGAGGATGATCCAGAGCTGGCCCTTGTCGTCCGCGACGCCGCGGCCGTACGCCCACTCGCCGCGGACGTCGAGCTCGAAGGGATCGGACTCCCACAGCTCGAGCGGCGCCGGCGGCTGAACGTCGAAGTGGTTGTAGACGAGGACGGTTGGCGCTTTTCCGGCGCCGTTCGATGCGGGGATCTCGCCGAGCGCGAGCTCGCGCTCGCCGAACGGGGTCAGCTCCGCGGTGCCGCCGATCCGGCGGATGAACTCGCAGACCCACTCGCCGGCGCGCTTCACGTCCTCCCGGTGGGCCGGGTCGGCGCTCACACTCGGGATAGCGATCAGCTCCGCCAGCTCGGCGCGCCAGGCCTCGTCCACGCAGTGATCGTATGCTCGGGCCGATGCGCTTCGCCGAGGTGACCCTCTCGGCTCCCGTTGACCTGCGGGACTTCTACGACGCCGGACTCGGGCTACCGCTCGACGGCGAGACGATCGTCATCGGCGAGACGCGGCTCCGGTTTCGCATCGAGGACGGCGGCGCCTTCTATCACTTCGCCCTGCTTGTCCCGGGTGACCGTCTCGAGCCGGCGCTCGCGTGGGCCAGGGATCGGGTCGAGCTGCTCGGCGACGTCTTCGACTTCGAGGCGTGGGATGCGCGCGCCGTCTACTTCCACGACCCGGCCGGGAACATCGTCGAGCTGATCGCTCACCAAAGGCTTGGGGAGAACGGGGACTCGGGCGACTTCGCCGCGGTCGAGCTCGTCGGCTTCTCAGAGCTCGGGATCGTCGGCGACCCGCCGCTGCTGCTCCGGGAGCTCGAGACAGTCGGGCTGGAGCTCTGGGACGGAACGATCGACGAGCCCGGCGACCTCGCCTTTGTCGGCGAGAAGGGCCGGACGCTCATCCTCGCCCCGCCCGGCCGCGGCTGGCTTCCGACCGGCCGACCCGCCGAGCCGCATCCCGTCGAGCTAGCGCTCGAGCTCGCCGACGCGCGCGTGCCGCTGCGGTTCTAGGCGACGTCCCGGAGCGAGTTCGTGTCCGCGAGCGCGCGGAGCTTCTTCAGGCTCTGGTTCTCGATCTGGCGGATCCGCTCGCGCGTCACGTTGAACGCGCGTCCGACCTCGTCGAGCGTGCGGGGCTGCTCACCGTCGAGCCCGTAACGCAGCTCGAGCACGCGCCGCTCACGATGGGAGAGCGTGCCGAGGATGGTCCGCAGCAGCTCCTGGCGCAGCGTCGTGTCGGCCACCTCGTCCGGCAGCGGGACGTTCTCGTCGGTGAGGAAGTGGCCGAACTCCGACTCCTCCTCGTCGCCGACCGGCTTCTCGAGCGAGACCGGCGCCTGCGAGGTGCGGAGGATCTGCTCCACCTCGTCGAGCGGGAGGTCGACGTCCCTCGAGATCTCGATGGGAGACGGCTCGCGGCAGAGCTCGCCGCGCAGCTTGCGCTCCGACCGCACGATCTTGTTGAGCTTCTCGACGACGTGGACGGGCATGCGGATCGTGCGCCCCTTGTCCGCGAGCGCGCGCGCCACCGCCTGGCGAATCCACCATGTCGCGTAGGTCGAGAACTTGTAGCCCTTGCGCCAGTCGAACTTCTCGGCCGCGCGGACGAGCCCGATCGTCCCCTCCTGGATCAGATCGAGGAAGGGCAGCCCCTGGTTGCGGTAGCGCTTGGCGATCGAGACGACGAGGCGGAGGTTCGCCTCCACCATCTCCTGCTTCGCCCGATGGTCGCCGCGCTCGATCCGCTTCGCGAGCTCGACCTCTTCGGCGGCGGTCAGAAGCTCGACCTTGCCGATGTCCTTGAGGAAGAGCTGGAGCGCGTCGGTCGATACCTCGCGGACGCCGGCGGCTAGCCGCCCCTCTTCCTCCTTCGCCTCCGCCGCTGCGGTCGCGTCGACGATCTCGACCTGCAGCTCCTCCAGCACGCGGTACACGTCCTCGAGCTGCGTGGGCTCGAGGTCGAGCTCGTCAAGAGCGAGCGCGATCTCCTCGACGGTTACCCGACCGGCGGCTTGCGCCGCTTCGAGCAGGTTCCGTGCTTCCTCCGTCTCGAGCACGTCGACAGAGGATCCTTCCTCCGTAACAGTCGCGGCCATCTCCCCATCCCCCTCGCTGGCGATGCTGCACCATGCCATGCGCAGGAGAGCCACCGCTATGGGCCGTTCGGCTCATATTTTCTTTACTTGGTCCCATGCTTCCCTATACGGGAAAGCAGGGCTCGTACGGCTTTCGCGTAGGACGAGCGAGGGGCCTCAGCGGCAGCGAGTCGGAGCTGTGCGAGGCCCTTGGCTGGCTCTGCGATCGCGATGAGGAGCAGGCCGAGCTCGAAGCGGACGACCGGCGCGTGCGGGAAGACGGCAGTCAGCGGGCCGAGCCGCCCGAAGGCGCGCGCCGGCGCGCGCTTGGTGAAGAGGGCGACGGCTGCCGCGGTGCGCGCATAGGGGTCGTGGGGCGTCAGCCGCACAGCAGCGGCGAACTGGCGCTCGGCCGAGACCCGGTGCCAAAGCTGCCAGAGGAAATAGCCATAACGGAGCTTGGCCTCGGCGTCAGGCCTGCGCGCGTCGGCTGCCAGCACGCGGAGTTGTGAGGCGCGGCTCGGCGCGCTCGGGAGCTTCAGCGGCAGGACGAGGTCCGGCAACC
>VAXA01000015.1 GCA_005883365.1 Actinomycetota bacterium | reverse complement strand
CCCGTGGCAGGAGCAGCGGATCATCGACACGCCGCACTACCGCCGCAACGACGAGATCCTCCGCTACGTCGTCTGGCGCAACAACTCGTTCGGCATCCACGTCCACATCGGAATCAACGGCGCGGACCGGGCGATCCGCGTCTGCTCGGCGCTTCGCAGCTACCTGCCCGAGCTGCTCGCGCTCTCCGCGAGCTCGCCGTTCGTGGAGGGCGTCTTCGCGTACCTCCACTCGACGCGCACGCAGATCTTCACCCGCATGTTCCCGCGTTGCGGCATCCCCGACGCGCTCGCGAGCTGGGACGAGTGGGAGACGTACGTCCGCTTCCTCTACGAAACCGGCTCGATCGACGAGCACACCCAGATCTGGTGGAGCGTGCGGCCGCACCTCGCATTCCCGACCGTGGAGATCCGGATCTGCGACGCGCAGCCCGACCTCGGCGAGTCACGCTCGCTCGCGGCCCTGTGCTACGCGCTGACCGCGCGGATCGCGCGCGCGCTCGACGAGGGCGAGCCGCTGCCCGACTTGCCGCCGCGCCTGCTGGAGGAGAATCTCTGGCGAGCGATCCGGCATGGGCTGTCGGGCGAGCTGATCGACTTCGAGCGGGGTGAGGCGGTACCCGCTCGCGCGCGCCTCGAGCAGCTCGCCGAGTGGGTGCGCCCGGTCGCGGAGGAGCTCGGCGCGGCGGAGTGGCTCGGGATCCCCGAGCGGAACGCCGCCGAGCGTCAGATCGTCCGCCACGACGAGGGAGCATCCGCGCGCGAGATCTTCGAAGAGCAGGTGCGCTGGCACCTCCGCACGCCCGCTTCGTGACACGACCGGCGGGGCCGGTGTGGTACAAACCAGCCGCGCCGGGGTCGTCTCGGCGCTGACTTTGTGACGCCCGGAGGGAGCCCTACCCGATGAGTTGGTTCATGCATCACGCCGTGCTGTTCGCGCTGCTGTGCGCGGGCGCCGCCGTCCTCTACGGCCTCGGCCTCACCGTCTGGCTACTGCGGCAGCCGGCGGGTACCGAGCGGATGCAGGAGATCGCGCGCGCCGTGCAAGAGGGCGCAGCCGCCTACCTGCGCCGCCAGTACACGACGATCGCGGTCGTCGCCATCGTTCCGTTCCTCCTGCTCGGCTTCTACCACTCGCTCGGGTGGGGGACGGCAATCGGCTTCCTCATCGGCGCGGTGCTGTCGGCCGCGGCCGGCTTCATCGGGATGAACGTCGCCGTGCGCTCGAACGTGCGGACGGCGGAGGCGGCGCGCCACGGGCTACCGGCCGCGCTCAACGTCGCCTTCCGCGCCGGCTCGGTCACGGGCCTCCTCGTAGTCGGGCTCGGGCTCTTCGGAGTCGCGGGCTACTACTGGATCCTCACCGCCGGCATCGGCGACAGTCCGCACAAGGCGATCGAGCACCTCATCGGGCTCGCCTTCGGCGGCTCGCTCATCTCCGTCTTCGCCCGGCTCGGCGGCGGCATCTACACCAAGGCCGCGGACGTCGGCGCCGACCTCGTCGGGAAGATCGAGGCGGGCATCCCGGAGGACGACCCGCGGAACCCGGCCGTGATCGCCGACAACGTCGGGGACAACGTCGGCGACTGCGCCGGCATGGCCGCCGACCTGTTCGAGACGTACGCGGTGACCGCGGTCGCCGTGATGCTCCTCGGCGTCACCGGCGCGGCCGCGACGACCGGCACGAACCTCTGGCTCTATCCGCTGACGATCGGCGGCGTCTCGATCATCGCATCGATCATCGGCGTCCAGTTCGCGCGCGTCCGGCCCGGCGGCAACGTCATGAACGCGCTCTACCGAGCCGTCATCGTCGCGACCGTCATCTCCGCGCTGATCTTCATCCCGGTCACGCAGGCGTTCGACACGACCGGCCGGTTCTCGTTCGGCAACCTCTACGGCTCGGCGCTGATCGGGCTCGCGGTCACGGCGCTGCTCGTCGGGATCACGGAGTTCTACACGGGCACGCGCTGGAATCCCGTCAAGTCGATCGCGGCCGCGTCGCGAACCGGCCACGCGACGAACATCATCGAGGGTCTCGCCGTCGGGATGCAGGCCACGGCGCTCCCGGTGATCGTGATCGCGGTCGGGATCCTCGTTGCGAACCATCTCGCCGGCCTGTTCGGGATCGGCGTCGCGGTCATGGCGCAGCTGTCGATGACGGGCCTCATCGTCGCCCTCGACGCCTACGGGCCGGTCACCGACAACGCCGGCGGCATCGCCGAGATGGCCGACCTGCCGGACGAGGTGCGGGCGATCACCGACCCGCTGGACGCGGTCGGCAACACGACCAAGGCCGTGACGAAGGGCTACGCGATCGGCTCCGCCGCGCTCGCCGCCCTCGTCCTCTTCGGCTCCTACGCCGACGGGCTCCACACCCAGGCCAAGGCTGGCTCGATGCTCTCGCGCCTTACGTTCGACCTCTCGGACGCCTGGGTGATCGCCGGCCTGTTCATCGGCGGCCTGATGCCGTTCCTGTTCGCCTCGCTCGCCATGCAGGCGGTCGGGCGCGTCGGCGGCGAGGTCGTGGAGGAGGTGCGGCGCCAGTTCCGCGAGCACCCGGGGATCATGGAAGGCACGGAGCGGCCGCAGTATGGGCCGGCGATCGACATCGTCACCAGCTCGGCGATCCGCTCGATGATCCTGCCGGCGATCGTGCCGATCGCCTTCCCGATCGTCGTCGGCCTGATCAACGCGAAGATGCTCGGCGGCCTGCTGATCGGGACGATCGTGACGGGCCTCTTCCTCGCGATCGCGATGACGTCGGGCGGCGGCGCCTGGGACAACGCGAAAAAGCTGATCGAGGACGGTCTGTACGGCGGCAAGGGCTCGGAGGCCCATGCGGCCGCGGTCACCGGGGACACCGTCGGCGACCCGTACAAGGACACGGCGGGCCCCGCGATCAACCCGATGATCAAGATCACGAACATCGTCGCGATCCTGATCATTCCGCTCATCATCAGCGTTCACGGTTAGCTAGCGGAGTACCGTTGCCCGCGTGAGAACGCGGGCGAAGCTCCTCGCCGGGATCCTTGCGAGCGCCGGAGCAGTCGCGGCGGTGAGCGGCGTCGTCGAGCTGCTGAAGCCGCACGTGCCCGTGCTCAGCCTCGGCGCGCTCTACGTCCTGGCCGTCCTGCCCGTTGCGATCGTCTGGGGGACGGCGCTCGCGGCCGTCGTCTCGGTCGCGAGCATGCTCGCGTTCAACTGGTTCTTCCTGCCGCCGTACCACTCGTTCCACTTGCGCGAGAGCCAGAACTGGCTCGCGCTAGCCGTCTACCTCGCCATCGCCTTCGCGGTCAGCGCGCTCGCCGCGCGGGCGCGCGCCCGCCGCGAGGACGGCGAGCAGCGGCGCGTCGAGGCGCACGCGCTCGCCGAGGCGGCGCTCGACCTGCTGCGCGGCAGGAGCCTCGAAGACGAGCTCGGCCGGCTTGCGGCGCTCACCGCGGGCGTGCTCGGACTCGAGCGCGCTCGTCTTGCGCTCGGTGAACAGCCGCCGGAGCCGGGCGAGCGGGCGCTGCCGGTGGAAGCCGGGCTCCGGTGTGTCGCGACGCTGTTCCTGGACGAGGTCGCTCCAGTCGACGACGCCGTGCGGCGCCGGTTCCTGCCGTCGCTCGCGGCGCTCCTCGCGGTGGACGTCGAGCGCAGCCGCCTCCAGGGCGAGGCGCTCGAAGCGGAGGCGCTGCGGCGGAGCGACGCCCTCAAGACGGCGCTCCTGCGGTCAGTGTCCCACGACCTGCGCTCTCCGCTCACGGCGATCCTCGCCTCGGCGGACGCGCTGGCGAGCCCCGGCCTCACGCTGGAGGCGGAGGACAGGCTCGGCCTCGCGGAGACGATCCGCGCCGAGGCGACGCGCCTCGACCGTGTCGTCGAGCAGCTGCTCGACCTCTCGCGGCTCGAGGCCGGCGCCGTCGAGACGCACCGCGAGTTGTGGCCCGTGGACGAGCTCGTCGGCCGGGCGCTCGCCGGTCTCGGGGCCGAGGCCGGCCGCATCCGGCTCGAGATCGGTTCCGAGACGCCGCCGGTGGAGGTCGACGCCGCCCAGGTCGAGCGCGTCCTCGCAAACCTCCTCGACAACGCGCTCCACTACTCGCCGCCGGGCTCGCGCGTGCTCCTCCGGGCCGAGCCCGGCGCCACCGAGCTTCGCATCCACGTCGTCGACTCGGGCGCCGGCCTGCCCGACGAGCAGCGGGAGGCGCTGTTCCAGCCCTTCCGCCGCGGCGCAGCCGGGCACGGCTCCGGCCTCGGGCTCGCAATCGCCCGCGGCTTCGCCGAAGCGAACGGGGGCCGGCTCTGGGCGCAGGACGATCCCGCGGGCGGGCACCTAGTCCTCTCCCTGCCGCTCGCCGAGCGCCGCGCCCCGGTGCGCGCGTGAGCGGCCAGCGCGTCCTCGTCGTCGACGACGAGGCGCAGATCCTGCGCGCCCTGCGGGCCAGCCTCCGGGGTGCGGGATACGAGGTCGAGACTGCCGAGACGGCCGAGGCCGCGCTCGCCGCGCTCGCCGCGAATCCGCCCGACGCCGTCGTGCTCGATCTCGTCCTCCCGGACGGCAGCGGCACCGCGGTCTGCCGTGAGCTGCGCACCTGGAGTAGCGCTCCGGTGATCGTCCTGTCCGTGGTCGGCGACGAGGCCGAGAAGGTTGCCGCGCTCGACGCCGGCGCCGACGACTACGTGACGAAGCCGTTCGGGGTCGAGGAGCTGCTCGCTCGTCTGCGCGCTGCGCTGCGGCGGGCCGACGCTCCGGCCGAGCCGGTCGTCGAGATCGGCGAGCTGCGGATCGATCTCGAGAAGCGCGCGGTCTCGGTCGGCGGCGAGCCGGTCCAGCTCACGCCGCACGAGTTCGCGCTCCTCCGCGTGCTCGCGCGCAATCCCGGGAAGCTGTTGACCCACACGATGCTCCTGCGCGAGGTGTGGGGGAGGGGCTACGGCGACGAGTCGCACTACCTCCACGTCTACATCTCGCAGCTCCGGCGCAAGCTCGAGCCGGATCCCGCGCGGCCGCGCTTCATCCTCACGGAGCCCGGCGCGGGCTACCGGCTCGCTGCGCCGTCTTGAGCAGTTCCTGAGGCCTGCGGACGGAATCCTGATCTCCGACTGAGTCGCGCGGACCTAGCGTGGGAACGTGAGCACGGTCACGCGTCCGGACGTGGAGACGGCCCTCGAGCCGAGGCGCCTGCGACGCGTGCTCGTCGGCCGGCCCATGCGCACCGGCCAGATGCACGAGACGCTGCTGCCGAAGTGGCTCGCGCTGCCGATCTTCGCCTCCGATCCGCTCTCGTCCGTGGCATACGCAACGGAGGAGGCGCTCGTCGTGCTCGTCGGGGCCGCCGGGCTCGGCGCGCTGCACCTCGTTCTGCCGATCTCGATCGGGATCGCCTGCCTGCTCGCGATCGTCGTCCTCTCGTACCGGCAGACCGTGCGCGTCTACGAGACCAGCGGAGGCGCGTACATCGTCGCGCGCGAGAACCTCGGCACGGCCCCGAGCCTCGTCGCGGCCGCCGCGCTGCTCACGGACTACGTGCTGACCGTCGCCGTCTCGATCTCCGCGGGGATCTTCGCCATCACGTCGTTCGCCCCGTCGCTCTCGTCGCATCGCGTCAGCCTGGCGCTCGCCTGCCTCGGCGTGATCGTGCTCGCGAACCTCCGCGGCGTGCGTGAGTCGGGATTGCTGTTTGCGCTCCCGACGTACGCCTTCATCGCCGCCATCGTCTCGCTCGACGCGATCGGGCTAGTCCAGTACGCGACCGGGCACCTGCACCGCGCGGTCGTGCCGCATGCGCTGCCCGCGGGCGCCGGCGCGGTCGGAGTTTTCATCCTCCTCCGTGCGTTCTCCTCGGGATCGACCGCCCTGACCGGCGTGGAGGCGATCGCGAATGGGGTCAACGCCTTCCGGCAACCGCAGGGCAAGAACGCCGCCAAGACGCTCGGCGCGCTCGGAGTCATGGCGATCGTGATGTTCCTCGGCGTCTCGTTTCTCGCGATCCACGTGCATGCGCAGCCGAGCGCGACGGGCTCGGTCGTCTCGCAGATCGCCCGGGCCGTGTTCCAGCCCGGATCGATGGGCGGCTTCATGTATTACGCCGTACAGGCCACGACGCTCCTGATCCTCATCCTCGCGGCGAACACGTCGTTCCAGGGCTTCCCGCGGCTCTCGGCGCTGCTGGCGCGGGACCGCTTCGCGCCGCGCCAATTCTCGAACCTCGGCGACCGGCTCGTCTTCTCGAACGGGATGCTCGTGCTCGCCGGGGCCGCGGCCGCCCTGCTCGCGATCTACAAGGCGAACACCAACAGCCTCATCCACCTCTACGTGATCGGCGTCTTCACCGCCTTCACGCTCTCGCAGGCCGGGATGGTCCGGTACTGGCTGCGCACCCGGGGCCCCCGTTGGCGCGGGCGCGCGGTCGTGAACAGCCTCGGCGCGACGGCCACCGGCCTCGTCACGGCGATCGTGGTCTGGACGAAGTTCGCCGAGGGCGCCTGGCTCGTGACGGTCGCGATCCCGGTGCTCGTCTTCGCGATGCTCGGCGTGCGGCGCCACTACCGCCGTATCGGCCGCAGGCTGACCGCGGGAGCCGCGGCGGTCGCGTCGGCTCCCGGCGCCCGCAACAGCACCCTGCTCGTCGTCGAGAAGCTCGACCCGGCGGCCGAGCGTGCCCTCGCCTTCGCCCGGACGATCGCGCCGGACGGGTTCCGCGCAATCCACGTCCCGCGCCACGGCAGCGACCCCGGGATCGGCCCGCGCTGGTTCCACCTGGTCGGCGGCGCGCCGCTGCTCGAGACGCTCGACCCGGACGGGGGCACCGTCGACGCCGTGCTCGAGCAGGTCTGGCGGCTGCCGCGCGGCGAGTCGGACTTCGTCACCGTCGTCGTCCCCGAGCAGCTCCGACGCCGCTCGCTCGCCGAGGAGGCGCGGCATCCGTTCGAGTTCGCGCTCAAGCTGCGCCTCTTGACGGAGTCGGGCGTGGTCGTCGCGGACGTGCCGACCGTCGATGAGAGCCCGGGCGGCCGGCCGCTCGCGGTCCGGATCTTCGTCTCCGGCGCCAATGCCGCCTCGATGCGGGCCCTGAACTGGGCCGAGGCCGTCGGACTGCCGGACACGCGCGCGGTCAACTTCGCCTTCGACGAGAGCGAAGCGGCGGAGATGAGGCGCAAGTGGCTCGCCGAGGACGCACGGGTGCCGCTCGAGGTGCTCGCGGCGCCGTACCGGGACATCGGAGACCCGCTCCTCGCCTACCTCCGCGAGCTCACCGGCGACGGCCACGACGTGCTCGTCGTCCTGCCGGAGCTCGTCCTCCGCGGCTGGGCGCGGGTCCTCCACAACCAGCGCGCCCTCTACGTGAAGCGGCTGCTGCTCGTCGAGCCGAACGTGATTCTCGCCTCCGTCCCGTACCAGCTGCTCCGATGAAACGCCCCGATGTCAAGATGCTCCGACGCCGAGCGCGTCGCTTCGCGCGTTGGACGGGCTCGATCGCCTACCGCAGCATCGTCGTGCCGCTGCTCGAGCAGGAGGAGACGGAGCACGCGCTCGATCTCGCCTGCCGGCTCGCCGCCGACCGCGGTGCCCAGGTCGTCCTCGTCGCGCCGCTCGTCGTCGAGCGCGAGCTGCCGCTGGACGCGCACTTCGAGGGCCGGCTCACGGCCTTGAAGGAGCGGCTCGAGTCGGCGGCTGCCGTGGCGACCTCCTACGGCGTCGGAGTACGGCGGGAGATCGTTCGCACGCGGCCGGGGAGCCTCGGCGAGGACGTTGCGCGCATCGCCGCGGAACGCCGCGCGGAGCTCGTCGTCGTCGGCGCGCCGGTCGAGTCACGGCGGGGCTTCCACCTCCCGTTCTCCCGCGAGGTGCTCCTGCTCGTCCGCGACGCGCCGTGCCGCGTGATGATCGCCACCGGCCCGGTTGCGGGCACTGGAGCGACCGCGGCGCGCACTACAGTCCCGCCGTGGCACGACGGCGTCGCCAGGCGCACGAGCTCGAGCGCGTTCTCGGCGCGAACGCCCTCTTCGCCACCGCCTACGGGAACGTCGGCTCGTCTATCTACTACGCGCTCGGGGTAACTGCCTTCTTCGCGCTCGGGCTGACGCCCGTCGTCTTCGTCATCGCCGGCCTCTTCTTCGCGGCCACGGCGGCGACGTACGCGGAGGGGACGGTCAGCTTCCCGGAGGCCGGCGGCTCCTCGAGCTTCGCGCGGCACGCCTTCAACGAGGTCGTTTCGTTCGGGGCCGCCTGGGCGCAGATGCTCAATTACGTGATCACGATCGCCATCTCGGCGTTCTTCGTGCCGCACTACCTCTCGATCTTCTGGGAGCCGTTGAAGCAGAACCCCTGGGACATCATTGGCGGCGCCGTCGTCATCGTCGTCCTCGTCGCGCTCAACGTCGTCGGGATCCAGGAGTCGGCCCGGATCAACGTCGTCCTTGCTGCAGTCGACTTCGGCACGCAGGTGCTGCTCGTCCTGCTCGGCTTCGCTCTCGTCTTCAGCCCGCACACGCTCGCGACGAACGTCCACTTCGGCACGGCGCCGAGCTGGGGCCACTTCCTGCTTGCGATCCCGGTCGGGATGATCGCCTACACGGGAATCGAGACGGTCTCGAACCTCTCGGAGGAGGCGCGCGATCCGGTGCGGAGCATCCCGCGCTCGATCCTGATGGTCGCGATCGCGGTCTTCGCCATTTACTTCACGCTGCCGCTGATCGCGCTCTCGGCGCTGCCCGTCCACCTGATCGGCGGCCACCAGCAGACCCTGCTCGGACTGCAGCCGTCGCACGGAGGCTTTGCGAACGATCCGGTGCTCGGCCTCGTCGAGCATCTCGGCATCGGCGGGGCGTTCCTCTCCGTGATCAAGGTCTACGTCGGCCTGCTCGCGGCGACGATCCTCTTCATCGCGACGAACGCCGGCGTGATCGGTGCGTCGCGGATCACGTACGCGATGGCCGGCTACCGGCAGCTCCCATCCCTCTTCCGACGGCTGCATCCGAAGTTCAAGACGCCGTGGATCTCGCTCGTCGTCTTCGCCGGCTTCATCTCGATCCTCGTTCTCCTGCCGGGCAAGACGAACTTCCTCGGCACGATGTACTCGTTCGGCGCGATGCTCTCGTTCACGATCGCGCATGCCTCGGTGATCCAGTTGCGGCGGCGGAGCGCGGGGCAGGACATCCCGTGGCGCGCGCGGCCGAACTTCCGCTGGCGCGGTGTGGACTGGCCCCTGTTCGCGGTGATCGGCGGCGTCGGGACGGGGCTGTCGTGGCTCGACGTCGTGATCCAGTACCCGAGCACGCGGTACGCGGGGCTCGGCTGGATCGCCGTCGGCTTCGTCATCTACGTCGTCTATCGGCGCCGGGTGCTGAACGTGCCGCTGAGCGAGACCGTGCGCGCGCCGGTCGAGTACGGCGTCGCCGCGGCCCTCGAGTTCCGCAGCATCCTCGTACCGATCGCGCCGGGCTACGCCTCCGACGAGGCGATGGACTTCGCCTGCCGGCTCGCCGCCGAGCGGCGCGCGTCGATCGTGGCGTTCACGGCGATCGAGGTTCCTCTCGACATGCCGCTCGACACCGACCTGCCGGAGGAGGTGCGGGAGGCGAACGAGCAGCTCGACGAGGCGCGGGCGATCGGCGACTCGTACGGCGTGCGCGTCATCGGCCGTATCTCGCGCACCCGCAACATCGGCCGCGCGATCGTCGACGAGGCGATCCGGCGCAACTCGGAGATCATCGTCATGGCCGGCCCGCGGCGCGTGCGGCTGCAGCGCGGACGGCGCCAGATCTTCGGCGACGCCGTCGACTTCGTCCTCCGGCACGCGCCCTGCCGCGTCATGG
Organism: Actinomycetota bacterium; assembly: GCA_005883365.1. Taxonomy (GTDB): domain Bacteria; phylum Actinomycetota; class Thermoleophilia; order Gaiellales; family Gaiellaceae; genus Palsa-739. The sequence goes on along the minus strand of VAXA01000015.1, from coordinate 8,051 downwards.
TCGCGACGCCGCGCGAGCGAGCCGCGTGAGCGGCCTCTACAAGAGGTCCGTCTTCGTGTTCGGCCTCGTCGCGATCGGGCTCGGGATCGCGCTCGTCGCCGAGACGGTCGCCGCAGGCGGCGGCTCGACGGGCTACCTCCTCGGCGCGCTGTTTGTCGCGCTGGGAATTGGGCGCCTGTACCTGTTGCGCCGCCGATAGACGGGCTACGCTCGCGGTTCGATGGCCAGGAAGCTGCCGCGGCTGCAACGCGCGCTGGACGCTCCGGCGCTCGCCTCCGTCGCGTACGGCGAGGTTGCGTCCTCTCTCTACTTCGCGCTCGGCATCGTCGCCCTGCACGCGCTCGGGCTGACGCCGGCCGTCCTCGGTATCGTCGGCGTGCTCTTCCTGATCGTGACGCTGTCATACGCCGAAGGGACGACGACGATCGGCGAGACGGGCGGCGCCGCGACCTTCGTCCGCGTCGCCTTCAACGACCTCGCGGGATTCCTCACGGGCTGGGCGCTCTTCCTCGACTACCTGATCGTGATCGCGCTCTCGGCGCTGTTCTTCCCGCACTACCTGGGGCTCGCGCTCGGCGTGCACTCGATCGCCCGGCACCCGGGCGACCTGATCGTGGGCTGCGTCGTGATCGTGGCCATTGCGATCGTCCGCCTGTTCCGCCAGACGCGTCTCTACTCGTTCAGCCTCGCCGTGCCGGTCCTCGACCTCGTGACGCAGTTGCTGCTCGTGGTGCTGGGCTTCGCCTTCCTCTTCTCGCCGAGCGCGCTCGGGCGCGGCTTGTCGCTCGGCACGCAGCCGTCGTGGCACGAGCTCGCATTCGCGCTCCCGCTCGCGCTGCTCGCGTACACGGGGCTCGAAACCGTGGCGAACCTCGCGGAGGAGACGCGGCAGCCCGGGCGCGACCTGCCACGGAGCCTGTTCACCGGCATGGGAGCGGTCGTCCTCGTCACCGTGCTGGTCGGGCTCGTCGCCCTCTCCGCCTTCCCGGCCCCGCACGGGACGACGCAGCTCGGGACGACCTGGCAGCGCGCCCCGCTGATGGGAGTCGTCTACGCGCTCGGCCCGCACGTCGCCTTCTGGGTGGAGCGGGCGCTGCGGGTCTACGTCGGCCTGACCGGTGCGCTCATCCTCCTCACGGCCGCCGCGACCTCGAACTCCGGCTTCGGACGCCTCGCCTTCTCGCTCGCGGAGCACGGCCAGCTCCCGCGTCGCTTCGGCCGGCTAAGCCGCCGCAGCCTGCACTCCCCCGAGACGGTGATCGCGGCCGCGACGATCTCGATCGTCCTCCTGCTCTCGACGGCCTTCGCGACGAATCCGGTCGGCTTCCTCGCGAGCCTCTTCAGCTTCGGCGTCCTCGTCGCCTTCACCGCGGCACAGCTCGCGGTCGTGAAGCTCCGCTTCAGCAAGCCGGATCTCGAGCGTCCCTTCCGGGTGCCGCTCTCGGTGCGCGTGCGAGGCGCGGACGTCCCGTTGCCGGCGGTCGTCGGCGCCCTCGCGACGGCGGCGATCTTCGTCGCGGCGATGACCACGCACATCGGCGCCCGCTACGGCGGTCCGATCTGGCTCGCTGCCGGCGGCGTCGTCTATCTCCTCGTTCGCCGCCGCCGCGGCACCGGCCTCCTCGAGCACGTCGAGCCCGTCGTCGAGGGTGAGCTGCCGCACGCCGAGTTCTCGAAGATCCTCGTGCCGATGAAGCTCGGCGAGATCGGCGAGGAGATGATCGCGACGGCGGTGAAGCTGGCCCAGGAGCGCGGCGCCGGAGTCGTGGCACTGAACGTGATCCGCGTGCCGCTCGACCAGCCGCTCGACGCCGAGCTCTTCGACCAGGAGGAGCGGGCGGCGGCATCGCTCGCCGAGGCGGCCGCCCTCGGCGCCGACCACGGCGTCGCGGTCGAGGGCCGCTCCATCCGCGCGCGCTCGATCGGCGAGGCGATCGTGCAGGCCGCCGAGGAGACGGGCGCCGACCTCATCGTGCTCGGCTCCTCGCCGCGCTGGCGCCGGCAATCGCGTTTCTTCTCGCCGACCGTCGACTACGTCCTCCGCAAGGCGCCCGCGGAGGTGCTCGTCGTCGCCTTCCCCCAGGGCGTGCTCGAAGAGGTTTAGCGAGCTACGCTCATCTGATGCTCAAGGCGCTTGTCATCGGCTGCGGCCGCGTAGGCTCGACGATCGCGCTCCAGCTCCTCCAGGAGGGCTGGGACGTGACCGTCGTCGACGAGAACGAGGACGCGCTCTCGCGCCTAGGCGAGAACTGGCCGGGCACGTTCATCGTCGGCCACGGCATGGATGCCCACCTGCTGCAGGAGGCCGGCATCGAGGAGGCCGACGCCGTCGTCGTCGCCACCGACGGCGACAACACGAACATCATCATCGGCCAGGTAGCGCCTGATGGACGCGGCGCGGACGTGCGCGATCCCGCTTCCGCAGCCGGCCGCCGCCGAGGAGGTCGCCGGCTGATGTACGTGATCGTCGCCGGCGGCGGCAAGGTCGGCGCGAACGTGATGCGCTCGCTGCTGCGCCTCGGGAACGAGGTGACGCTGATCGAGCAGCGCCGCGACCGCTACGAGCAGCTCGAAGACGAGTTCGAGCACCAGGTGCAGCGCGGCGACGCGACCGAGCTCTACGTCCTCGAGCGGGCCGGAATCGCCCGCCCGCCCGACGTCGTGCTCGCGCTCACCGGCGACGACGAGGACAACATGATCATCGGCCAGATCGCGCGCGAGAAGTACGGCGTCCCGAAGGTGATCGCGCGCGTGAACGATCCACGCAACCAGCCGCACTTCGACCTCCTCGGGATCTCGCCCACCATCTGCGCGACGTCGAGCGTGATGGCGCTTGTCGAGCACGAGGTGCCGGAGCACGACCTCATCCACCTGCTGGAGCTGCGCGGCGAGAACCTCGAGATCGTCGAGGTGCAGATCGACGGCGAGTCGCCCTCCGCGGGGCAGAGCATCGAGGCGCTCTCGCTGCCGGAGGGCTCGCGGCTCATCTCCGTCATGCGAGGCGGACGGGCCGAGATCGCCGTCGGCTCGACCGTGCTCGAGGCAGGGGATCAGGTACTCGCGATCCTCGAGCCCGGCAAAGAGGACGAATTACGTCGCGTTCTGCTGCGTCGCTAGCTCTGATCCTCGCTGTGGGAGCCGTGCTCGCTGGCTGTGGCAGCGGTGCCTCGACCGGCGGCGTCCGCGGCGCCCGGAAGGCGATCGTGACCTCCGGCGGCGACTGGACCCGCTTCGGCTGGGACGCTCGCCGCAGCAACGACGATCCGCACGCGACCGGGATCACCGCCGCGAACGCCGGGTCGCTGATTCGCCAGCAGGTTCGGCTGCCGGGCACGGTCGACTCCTCCGCGATCTACCTGCGCGGCGTCATGGTCGGCGGCGCGTCCCACGACGCATTCTTCGTCACGGCGACGTACGGGATCACGCTCGCGATCGACGCGACGGGCGGGCAGATCCTCTGGCGGTGGACACCGCCCGGCTACTCCTCTTGGGCCGGCTCGGCGCAGATCACGACAGCGACCCCGGTCGCGGATCCCAGCCGCAGGTGGATCTACGCCGCGTCGCCTGACGGACGGATCCAGAAGCTCTCGGTCGCGACCGGTCACGCCGTGTGGCGCCGTCGGATCACGAAGCTGCCGTCGCGCGAGAAGATCGCGGCGTCGCTCAACTTCGCGGGCGGACACGTGATCGCCACGACCGGCGGCTACATCGGCGACGCGCCGCCCTATCAGGGACACGTAGTGGTCATAGCTGCCGGGAACGGTCGGCTGCTGCACGTCTGGAACTCGCTCTGCTCCAACCAGCACGGACTCCTGGCGCCCTCGCGGTGCCCGGCGAGCGACTCGGCAATCTGGGGACGCGCCGGGGCGGTCGTGGTGCCGCGCAGCGGCAACCTGCTCGTGGCGACGGGCAATGCACCCTGGGACGGCCGCACGAACTGGGGCGACGCGGTTGTCGTCCTGTCGGCGAAGGCAAAGCTGGTGGGGAACTACACGCCGACGAACACCGAGCAGCTGAACTCCAGCGATCTCGACCTCGGCTCCACCTCACCCGTCTATCTCACGTCGAACCTGATCGCGCAGGGCGGCAAGGACGGAAAGATCCGGCTCCTCTCGCTCGCGCGGTTGCGCGGCACGGCGGCGCACACGGGCCACGAGCTCCAGATCGTCTCGACGCCGTCCGGCACGGATCTCTTCACGGCGCCCGCGGTGTGGCGGAGTGGGAAGCGCGCCTGGATGTTCGCGGCCGATGGAGGCGCGACGCAGGCGTGGTCGCTCGCGAAGGGGCGGCTCCATCCCGTCTGGCGAGTGGGGCACGGCGGGACGAGCCCGGTTGTCGCCGGCGGCCTGCTCTGGGTCTACGACCCGGGCGGCGCCGGGTTGCGCGTCTACCGGCCGGCGAGCGGGAAGCTCGTCGCAATGCTGAGCGCCGGCTCGGGGCACTGGAACAGCCCGATCGTCATCGACGGCCGGGTGGCACTCCCGGAAGGCGATGCGAACCACCACGCGACGAGCGGCGTGCTCGACATCTGGCGCCTCCGCAAGGCGTAGAAGGTGCGCTACGCGCCGCTGCCACCTTTCGGCGGCGGGACTGGCTCCTCCGGCAACGTCCTGGTGCCAGGCACCGAGACATGGCCGGACCGGGTATCTGTCCGCTGAGGACATCTTGCGCCGCCGGCCTTCGGGGCCGAAGCTGACTCCGTGCCACGAGCTCCTCGTGATCTCGCTCCCGGAATCCAGCACGTCGGCAACGGTGCGGCCGGAGCTGCCGTCTACTTCCAGGACGACCTCGATCGCCTGACATGGCTCCGGCTCTTCGTCGCGACGATCGACCGGTTTGCCTGGCGGTGCATCGCGGTTTGCCTGCTCACGACGCACTGGCATGCGATCATCGATCTCCCCGACAACTCGCTCTCCGCGGGGATGCATCGGCTCGTCGGCGGCTACTCGAGGCGCTTCAACGATCGGCATGGGCGGGCCGGCTACCTCGTGCGCGACCGGTATTGGTCGAGGCGCAAGGAGACGCCCGAGGCGGTTCTCGAGGCGTTCCGCTATGTGGCGAGGAACCCGGTCGGAGCGGGTCTCGTCCAGCGCCCCGAGGACTGGCTGTGGAGCAGCTACGGCAAGACGATCGGCGTCGCCGGATCCTTCGAATTTGTGAACGCCGCCGACGTCCCGTGCGGCGCATGTCCCTTGGCGCCACGTCCCGGTGCCTGGCACCGGGGCAGGTCCTCGGCGGACACGCCATGGCGGGGCTGCTGCCGCTAGGCCGAGCGGCGGCGGCGGACCTGCGGCGCCTGCTGGCCGAGGGCGGCATACGCGAGCGCCTGCAGCGACTCGTTCAGCGTCGCGAGCTCCCGGGCGAGACGGAGGAAGTTCTCGTCGTTGTCGAGGCGCTTGTTCGTCTTCGCGAGCTCGTCCCCGATCCGGTCGAGCCGCTCGAGGATCAGGTCGAAGCGCCGGTCGGAGAGGCTCTGCTCCACGCCCTCATCCTAGTGACCGGGCCGCGAGCTCCTCGCGCGATCGCACGACGATCGCCTTCCCGCCGAGCGCGACCTGCACGTCGCCGAGCGTCCCGACGACCTCCACCTCGCGCGCGGCCCCCGCGTGGGCGAGCGCGATCTCCGCGAGCTCCCGCGGCGCGTCGCTGAAGACGCCGATCCGCGCCCCGGCCGCCGCGAGCCGCCGCAGCGCCGCGTTCGTGTCGGCTCGGGGACGGAACCAGAGCGGCGCCCGGTCGGCGGCGAACCGCGCCAGCAGAGGACGCCAGTCGCCGAGCGCCTCGTCGAGCGCGCCCGCCGCCGCCTCCCGATCCTCCGGCACGTCGAGCTCGACGCGAGCCCGCCGCGCCGCGTCCTCGAGCCACGCCTCCCAAAGCGGCCGCGTGTCGGCGAGCACGCCGTCGAGGTCGAGCGCAAGCGCCAAGCCAGCCACCGGAGGCGATGCTAGATTCCCGCCACATACCGGCGAGCGGTGAGGGAACTCCGGTGCAAGTCCGGGACGGTCCCGCCGCTGTAAGGGGAGACGCTCTCCCGCCACGACGCCACTGGGTTGCAACCCGGGAAGGCGGCGGGGGAGGGAGCCCCGAGTCAGAAGACCTGCCGCCCGCCACCCCGAACCCCTCGCGGAAGGAGGATTCGTGCACCGCCTTGCTCTCGCCACCCTCGCGGCCCTCGCCGCCGCGCTCGCCGTCGTCTCCCTTTCGGCGGCCGCCCACCAACAGACGGGTGCTACGCACCGCTACCCGCACCGCATCGTCTCGCTCTCGCCGACCGTGACCGAGGATCTGTTCGCGATCGGCGCCGGTAAGCAGGTCGTCGCGGTCGACCAGGACTCGAACTACCCACGGCGCGCGCCGCGCACCAGCCTCTCCGGCTTCACGCCGAACACCGAGGCGATCGCCAAGTACCACCCCGATCTCGTCCTCATCTCCTACAACCCGGGCAACTTCGCCTCGCAGCTGCGGAAGCTCGGCATCAAGGTCGTGAACGAGCCGGCCGCGAACGACCTCGGACAGGCGTACCGGGAGATCCTCCGGCTGGGCAGCCTCACCGGCCACAACCGCGGCGCGACGGCCGTCGTGCACTCGATGCGGACGCATCTCGCGGCGATCGTGCAGAGCGTGCCGGGATCGCGGCGCCACCTGCGCGTCTATCACGAGCTCGACCCGACGTACTTCTCGGCGACCTCGACGACGTTCATCGGCAGCATCTACAAGCTCTTCGGCTTCCGGGACATCGCCGACGGAGCGGGGTCGACCGGGGGTGGCTACCCGCAGCTCTCGGCCGAGTACATCATCGCGCAGAACCCGCAGATCATCGTCCTCGCGGACACGAAATGCTGCCAGCAGAGTCAGGCGACCGTGGCGGCGCGGCCCGGTTGGAACACGATCACCGCAGTGCAGCGTCAGCGCGTGATCGGCGTCGACGACGACGTCGCCTCCCGCTGGGGGCCGCGGATCGTGCAGTTCGCGCGGGCAGTCGCAAGGATCGCAAGCAAGGGCTGATGACGGCAGCGGCCGGAAGGGCGGAGGCGGCACCCCGCGTCGAGGCTCGGGGCGTCGGCCTCCGCGCCGGCCTCGCCACGACCGCGTTCCTCGTCGCGGCGCTCGCGATCAGCCTCGCGGTGGGGCCGTTCCACGTTCCTGTCGGCTCGATCCTGCGCTCGGCGCTCTCGTACGTCCCGTTCCTGCATGTCCACCAACCGCTCGACGCCCTCGACCGGGCAGTGGTCTGGCAAGTGCGTGCGCCGCGCGTCGCGCTCGCGGCACTCGTTGGCGGGATGCTCGCTGTGGCGGGCGCCTCGTATCAGGGCGTCTTCCGGAACCCGCTCTGCGACCCGTATCTGCTCGGCGTCGCCGGCGGCGCGGGGCTCGGCGCGACGCTCGCGATCGTCTACGCGTCGGCAGCGGCGGCGGGAAGCAACTGGACGGTGCCGCTTGCCGCTTTCGGCGGTGCCATCGCCGCGGTCGTCGTCACCTACGCGCTCGGCCGCTCGGCCGGCGCAGCGCATATGACCGGTGCGCTCGTGCTTGCCGGCGTGACGATGGCGACGTTCACGGCAGCGGTGCAGACGTTCGTCCAGCAGCAGCACACGCAGCAGCTGCAGAACGTCTACGCGTGGCTGCTCGGCGGCTTCTCGACCGCCACCTGGAGCGACGTCGGCGTGTGCGCGCCCTACGTTGCCGCGAGCTCGCTCGTCCTCGTCCTGCACCGGCGCGTCCTCGACGTCCTCAGCCTCGGCGACGACGAGGCCGCGAGCCTCGGCGTGGACGTCTCGCGTGCGCGCCTGGCGATCGTCGTCGCGGCGACGCTGGGGACGGCGGCGGCCGTCTCGGTGAGTGGCCTGATCGCGTTCGTCGGGATCATCGTCCCGCACACGATCCGCCTGCTCGTCTCGACGAGCTATCGCGCGGTCTTGCCGCTTTCGCTCGTCGCCGGCGCGGGATTTCTCGTGCTCGCGGACGTCGTCGCGCGGACCGTGCTCTCGCCGTCCGAGCTGCCGATCGGCGTCGTCACCGCCTTCCTCGGCGCGCCGTTCTTCGCCGTCGTC
>VAXA01000284.1 GCA_005883365.1 Actinomycetota bacterium | reverse complement strand
CGCCTTCCGGGAGACCCTGCACGAGCCGTGGTTCCAGTCGTTCTATCGCGCCGTCGTCACCGTGACCCTGACCGGGCTGGACTCGGTTCCCGCCAACGACAGCTCGCGAGCCGCATCGATCGTCCTCATTGCCGCCGGCCTGACGATCATCGGCTACGCGGGTGCGGTTATCGTCGAGGCGATTTCCGGCGGTGTCATCTCGGGTGCGCTTGCAGAACGGCGGAGGGAGCGGACGATCGACCAGCTGCGCGACCACTTCATCATCTGCGGCTACGGCCGTGTCGGCCGGCGCGTCGCCGACGAGTTCCGGGCAGCGGACGTCCCGTACCTGGTGCTCGACTTCCACGAGGACGCCGTCGCAGCGGCGAACGAGGACGGTGCGCTCATCGTCGAGGGCGACGCGACGAGGGACGAGAACCTGCACCGCGCGGGCCTCGAGCGGGCGCGCGGCCTCGTCGCCGCCTCCGACTCCGACGCCGACAACCTCTACGTCGTCCTCTCGGCCCGCTCGGCGCGCCCCGACCTGACGATCGTCGCGCGTGCCTCCGGCACGGACGCGGAGCACAAGCTCGCGCTTGCCGGCGCCGACCGAATCGTGCTTCCGTACACGACCGCGGGACGCGTGATGGCGAACCTCGTGCTCAAGCCGCAGGTGACCGCGTTCCTCGACGTCGTGACGACGGCGACCGGGCCCGATCTCCAGCTCGCGGAGATCGAGGTGCGCGAGACGTCCTCGGCGGCCGGGAAGACGATTCGGGAGCTCCGCATCCGGCACGAGACGGGGGCGCTCGTCGTCTCGCTGCGGAAGGCGGACGGCAGCTTCGACACTACGCCGGAGCCGGACACGCCGATCGGCGTCGGCGATGTCTTGATCGGCGTCGGCTCGCCGGACGAGATCCGAGCGCTGGAAGACCTCTTCGCGCCGCGCGAGACCGTTGCCGGCTGATCCCGTCAAGTCTCTCGCGGCCGCGCTCGCAGCCTCGGCCGGCGCCGAGCTCGAGCTCGAACGGCCGGGCGAGGTGGAGTACGGCGACTACGCGACGAACGTCGCGCTGCAGCTCGCGGGAGCGCGCCGGCGGCCGCCGCGCGAGATCGCGGCGGAGATCGCGGAGGCGGCTGCAGCCCTCGACATGGTCGAGCGGGCCGACGTCGCGGGGCCGGGCTTCGTCAACCTCTACCTCCGGGACGACTGGTTCGCGTCGGCCCTCGGCGAGATCCTCGAAGAAGGCGACGCGTATGGCGGCCGTGGCGCCGAGCGTGCGGAGCGTGTGCAGGTGGAGATGGTCTCCGCGAATCCGACGGGGCCGATCCTCGTCTCTCACGCCCGGAACGGCGCGTATGGCGACTCGGTCGCTCGCCTATTCGAGCTCGCCGGCCACTCGGTGGCGCGCGAGTATTACTACAACGATTCGGGCGGCCAGATGGACCGCTTCCGGGCGTCGGTTGAGGCGGTCCGGCGAGGCGAGGAGCCGCCGGAGGACGGATACCAGGGCGCCTACGTCCGCGACCTTGCCGCCTTGAAGGGCGATCCGGTGCCGCTGATGCTGAAGGAGATGGAGGGTACGCTCGAGCGTTTCCGCATCCACTTCGACACCTGGCGCCGCCAGAGCGAGCTCGAGGATCGGCTGCCCGAGCTATTGCCGCGGCTCGACACCTACGAGAAGGAGGGCGCACTCTGGGCGCGCTCGTCCGCGTACGGAGACGAAGAGGACCGCGTGCTCCTCCGATCGGGTGACGGCTCGCCGACCTATCGGGCCGCCGACGTGCCGTACCTCGTCGACAAGCTCGAGCGCGGCTTCGACCGCGCGATCTACGTCCTCGGCGCCGACCACCACGGCACCCGGAACTGGTACGCCGCCGTCGCGCGGATGCTCGGCTACGACCCCGACCGGATCGAGGTGCTCATCTACCAGCCCGTGCACCTGACGCGGGGCGGGGAGCAGACGAAGATGTCGAAACGCCGGGGCGACGTCGTCTTCCTCGACGAGTTCATGGACGAGATCGGCGTCGACGCCGCGCGCTGGTACCTCGTCAATCGCGGCCCCGACCAAGCGATCGACATCGACGTCGATCTCGCGGCCGAGCGGTCGCAGAAGAACCCCGTCTACTACGTCCAGTACGCGCACGCCCGGATCGCCGGGATCCTGCGCAACGCCCCTGACAACGCTGATAACAGTCTGTTACTTGCCGGACCCGATCCGCGTCGCCGACGACTTTCACCGCTTCTACCACGAGCACCGCGTGCTCGAGAGCGAGCAGGAGGCATTCAGGCTCGGCCTCTGCCGCGCAACGCAAGCGGTGATCGCACGCTGCCTCGACCTTGTCGGCGTCGAGGCACCTGAAAGGATGTAGCCGTTTAGGATCGGCACCGATGGAGGGCCCGGCACCCGCAGAGCACGCCGCCGTCAGAATCGCCCGGGCCGCCGAGGGCCGGGGCCTCGCCGTCGCCCGCCGGGCGGGGCGCGGCAACGAGCAGCGCGGGCTTACGGTGCTCGCGCTCGCGGCGGCCGGCGCTGCGTTCGTCTCGCTCTTCCTGCCGTGGCTCGGATTCGGCGGCCGTGCCGAAGTCGGCTGGAACATCCCACTGGGCACCGAGTTCGGGCTTCTCGCCCTCGCGGTCGTGCTCGTCGAGCTCCTCTCACTCGCGCGGGCGTGGGCCTCTCGGGGCTCGGAGCTGGTGGCCTTCTGTCTCGCCGCGGCAACGGGAGTCATCGGTTTGTCTGTGGTCGCCAACCTGCGCTGGGGCGGTCTCTTAGTGGGCGGGTTCGCGGCGTTCGACTACGGCGCCTGGCTTGGCCTCGCGCTCGCCGTCCTCTTGGTGCTCCTCGCCGCGCTCCGGCTCGCGAGGCTCTGGAGATCGGCTCGGTGAGCTCGCGCACAGCCCCCGACCGCAACATCGCGATGGAGCTCGTCCGCGTCACCGAGGCGGCGGCGATGGCCGCGGCGCGCTGGATCGGCCGGGGAGACAAGGAGGAGGCAGACCAGGCAGCCGTCGACGCGATGCGTTTCGTTCTCGACAGCGTCGCGATGCGCGGCGTCGTCGTGATCGGCGAGGGGGAGAAGGACAAGGCGCCGATGCTCTACAACGGCGAGGAGGTCGGGAACGGCGAAGGGCCCGAGGTCGACGTCGCGGTCGACCCGCTCGAGGGGACGCGGCTGACCGCGCTCGGGCAGCCGAACGCGATCGCGGTGATCGCCGTCGCCGAGCGCGGCACGATGCTCTTCCCCGGGGCCGCCCTCTACATGGAGAAGATCGCCGTCGGTCCCGCCGCGATCGACGCCGTTGACATCGAGCGGAGCCCGACCGAAAACGTGCGCGCTGTTGCCGAAGCGCTCGGCAAGACGCCGCGCGCGGTCGACGTCGTCGTGCTCGAGCGCGAACGGCACGACGACCTGATCGCCGAGCTGCGCGAGGCGGGGGCGCGTGTGCGCCTGATCCGCGACGGCGACGTCGCGCCGGCGATCGCGGCTGCCCAGCCGGCCACGGGCGTAGACATGCTCTACGGGATCGGCGGGACGCCCGAGGGCGTGATCTCGGCGGCCGCGCTCAAGTGCGTCGGCGGCGGCATCCAGGGACGGCTCTGGCCGCGCAACGACGACGAGCGGCAGCAGCTGCTCGACGCAGGCCTCGACCCAGCGCGCGTCCTGCGCACGGACGATCTCGTATCCGGCGAAGACGTCTTCGTCGCCGCCACTGGCGTCACGACGGGCTCGCTCCTCCAGGGAGTTCAGTACACGCAGGGAGGCGCGATCACCGACTCGATCGTGATGCGTTCGCGCTCGGGCACGGTGCGGCGCGTCGTCGCGCAGCAGTCGCTCGCGAAGCTGTCCGCCCTGACGGGCTTCGAGTACACCTAGGCGTTCGCGGCGACGGCCTCCCGCTCCATCTCGGGTGCGTACGTGCCGGTGCGCGCGGCGGCGTTCATCTTCGCGCGGTGGTAGTAGGCGCGCTGGCCCGCCTCGACGTTCTCCGCATTGCCGCCCCACGCCTTCAGTGCCGGCGCCTGCAGGGCGCGGCCGTAGGAGAAGGAGAGCTGCCACGGGTGCGGCCCTCGCACGTTCATCGCGTTCAGGTGCGCCGTCGCGTCCTCGTCCGACTGGCCGCCCGAGAGGAAGACGATGCCGGGCACCGCCGCCGGCACGTGCTTGGAGAGCGTGTGCAGCGTGGCCTCGGCGACCTCGTCGACGCCGGCGCGGCCGCTCGCCTCGTAGCCGGAGAGGACCATGTTCGGCTTGAGCAGCGTCCCCTCGACGTCGACGCGCTGGTCGAACAGCTCGGTGTAGACCGCGGCGAGAACGCGCGAGGTCACGAAGCCGCTCCGCTCGATCGAATGCGTCCCGTCCTGCAGCACCTCGGGCTCGACGATCGGGACGATCCCTGCCTCCTGGCAAAGCGCGGCGTAGCGGGCGAGCGCGTGCGCGTTCGTCCAGATGCAGTACTCGCTCGGCATCGTGTCCGTGATCGAGTACGTCGCGCGCCATTTCGCGAAGCGGGCGCCGAGCTCGCGGTACTCCTCGAGCCGCTGCCGCAGCCCGTCGAGCCCCTCGGTCACCGTCTCGCCCTCGGCGTGCGCGAGCGGCTTCGCACCCTCGTCGACCTTGATGCCCGGAATGACGCCCTTCGAGGCGAGCAGCTCCGGGAACGGCGTCCCGTCGTCGGCCTTCTGCCGGATCGTTTCGTCGAAGAGGATCACGCCGCTGATGTACTCCTCCGCGCCCGGCGTCGTGAAGAGGAGGTTGCGGTAGGCGCGGCGGTTCTCCTCGGTCGACTCGACTCCGATC
>VAXA01000283.1 GCA_005883365.1 Actinomycetota bacterium | reverse complement strand
GTTCGCGCGAACCTGCCGGCGCCGCCTTTACGCCTGCTCGAGGTCGGTGCCGGCGACGGCGAGCTTGCGCGGGCGCTTGCCGCGGCCGGCTACGAGGTGCTCGCGATCGACCCGGAGCCGCGCGGAGCTGATGTCCGCACTGTCGCGCTGCACGAGCTCGACGAACCAACCGCTTCCTTCAACGCGGCGCTCGCCGTCACGTCGCTTCACCACGTCGAGCCGGTCGAGGACTCACTCGCCCGGCTCGCGGACGTGCTCGAGCCCGGCGGTGTGCTGGTCATCGACGAGTTCGACGTCGGCGCCTTTGACGAGCGGGCGGCCGAGTGGTGGTTGTGGCAGCGACGAGCGCTCGGAGCGGAAGAACACGCCAGCCCAGAGGAGCTCGTCGGCGAGCATCGCGCGCACTTGCACCCTCTCGAGCGAATCATCGCAGCGCTCGAGCCGCACTTCCAGGTCGCGACGCCGGTCTACGGTCCCTACCTCTACCGCTGGAACCTCGACGAGTCGTTGCGGCCCGACGAAGAAGACGCGATAGCTCGCGCCGAGATCCCAGCAGTCGGTGCACGACTGCTGGCGCTGCGAAATCCCCGGGTTTGACCACGCGGGCAAGGGCGGGTACTTTCCCGCTGACATGCCGGTGGTCCGCGTGGGGAGCGTGGCGCTGTTGGCAGTCGTGGGCTCGCTCGTCCTGGGCGGGGGAGCGGCGACCGCGACGCCTGCGACCGTCGCCTACGTGGTCATCTACAGCGACACCGGCGACTGGGTCGGCGGCGGCACGCAACGGGAGTTCGATCCCGGCAACGCGGCCATTACGGTCTACGGCTCGGCCTCGGATCTCGACATCTCACTCGACGGCGGGACGAGCGGCGACTACTTCGACATGGAGTTCGCCGCCGCTCCCGGCGACGTCCTCGTCCCCGGCGGCATCTACACCGACGCGCAGCGGGCGCCGTTCCGCGAGGCCGGGCATCCGGGGATCGACATCTTCGGGGACAGCCGCGGCTGCAACACCGACACCGGTCTCTTCGAGGTCGAGGACATCGCGACCGACTCGGCGGGCGCTGTGTCGCGGCTCTGGATCGTCTACCAGCAGCACTGCGAGGGCGGTCACCCGGCGGTGTGGGGTGAGGTGAAGCTGAACGAGCCTGTGGACGTCGGCGCGACAGTCGCGGCGCCGGGGATCGTGCGCTGGCCGACGACGGACGTCGGCGCGCCGAACACGGTCGTGCCGGTGACGGTCGTGGCGACGGGGAGCACAACGATCAACGGCGTCTCGGTGACCGGCGTGAACGCTGCGGACTTCGCCGTCCGCGCCGACGAGTGCAGCGGACTCCCGATGACGGCCGGCGACGCGTGCCAGGTGTGGCTGCGGTTCGTCGCGAAGGCGTCCGGCGTCCGGCAGGCGACGTTGCACGTCACCGACGCCACGGGTAGCGCATACAACGTCACGCTCCAGGGGTTCGCGTACGGCGGTACGACCGCCGTCACCATGACGAGCGATTCCGGCGACTACATCGGCCAGGGCCAGACCTGGTCGTACTCGCTCCCGCACGGCGACCAGATCGGGATGGGCGGCGGCAGACCGTACGCGGGCTTCGGCGTCAACGGTGCCAACGGCGACTGGTGGAGCGCCGAATTCGTGCCCGCGGCCGGCGACATCCTCGTGACGGGCGAGACCTACCCGAACGCGACCCGCTACCCGTTCAACGGCAGCGGCCCCGGCCTCGACGTCTCGGGGATGGGGCGCGGCTGCAACACCTTGACCGGCTCGTTCACCGTCAACTCCGCGACGTTCGCAGCCGACGGAACGCTCAAAACCGCCTCGATCTCGTTCGTGCAGCATTGCGAGGGCGCGACGCCTGCCCTGCGTGGGACGTTTGCCTTCCGTGCCGGAGACAACACGCCCCCGGCCCCGTGGATGATCCCGACTCCGCCGGTCCCGGCACCGCCGCCGCCGCCAGCATCGCCGCCGACCATCTCCGGCTTCACCCCGACGTCCGGTCAGCCCGGGACGTCTGTGACGATCACCGGCACGAATCTCACCGGCGCGGCGGGAGTCACCTTCGGCGGCGCGAGCGCTGCTTTCAGCGTCGACTCCTCCACCCAGATCACGGCGACGGTGCCTCCGAACGCGGTCACCGGTCACGTCTCGGTCACGACCGGCGCGGGCACCGCCGTCAGCTCCAGCACCTTCACGGTCACGTCGCCGCCCGCTGCGCCCGCGCCCGTGATCACCTCGTTCTCGCCCAGTTCCGGCCCGCCCGGCACGGCCGTGACGATCACCGGCACGAACTTCGCCGGCGCTCCGGCCGTCACGTTCAACGGCGTGGCGGCCGTCTACAACGTCGTCTCGCCGACGCAGATCCAGACGGTCGTCCCCGCGGGCTCGTCAACGGGAACGCTCTCCGTGACGACCCCCGGCGGCACGGCGACGAGCCCCTCGCAGTTCGTCGTCACCGGCAGCCCGCCGTCGAGCTCAGGCTTCACTCCGCCGCCGGCCCTGACCCTCGAGCTGGTCGGGTCGGGAAACCTGCACGGCGTGTTGCACAAGACGACCGAATCGATCGCGGCAACCTTCCGGACGAATCAGGCAGCACAAGTCGTCCTCAGCGTCGCCCGCCTCGGCCGTGCGCACAAGATCGCGCTGCTCAAGGGCGCTCGCCTCGCCGGCGCCAAGCTTGCGAAGCGTCAGGTCACCATCAAGGCGGGCCTAGACCACGCGGGACGCTATTCGCTCCGCCTGATCCTTCCGCGCGACCAGCTCCTCAGAGGCAAGACCTACGTGATCCGCCTCAGCGGAAGAGCCGGGACGCAGACGGCGAGGCTCAACATTCTCTGCGTCCTTGCATCGCTTGGTGCTCGCGACCCGGGAACCGGACAACGTTACCGGCCACATCACTAGTGTCCCGCGCGATGCGCCTAGACCCGAAGCTGCTCGCGATCGGGCTCGGTGGCGGTGTCCTTTCGGGGCTGCTCGGGGTGGGCGGCGGGATCGTGATGGTGCCGCTGCTCGTGCTCTGGGCCGGCTATGCGCAGCGCGAGGCCCATGCCGTCTCGCTCGGGGCGATCATCCCGATCAGCCTCGCGGGCATCGCCACCTACGGCGTCGCCGGCGAGGTGCGGTGGTGGCAGGCGCTCGGACTCGCGGTGGGCTCGGTCGTCGGAGCGCGGATCGGCGCGGGCCTCCTCGCGCGGATCGACGAGCGGCTCCTCAAGGTCGTCTTCGGCACGTTCCTCGTCGGCGTCGCGGCGCTGGTGGCAGCCCGCGGATGAGCGGGCCGACCCTCTACGTCGCGCTCGTGGCGTTCGGCGTCGTCGTCGGCGTGTCCTCGGGCCTGCTCGGGGTCGGAGGCGGGACGCTCGTCGTTCCCTTTCTCACCCTGGCGGTGGGCCTTTCGCAGCACGCCGCGGAGGCGACGTCGCTGCTCGTGATCCTGCCGACGGCCGTCGCGGGGAGCCTCGCCCTGCGCCGCCGAGGTGTCGGCGACCTCGGGCTCGCGCTCCGCTTCGGAGTCGTCGGCGCGGTCGGCAGCGTCCTCGGTGCGCTGCTCGCCCTCGCGCTGCCGGCGTCGACGCTGCGCGTCGTGTTCGCGGTCTTCATCGGCCTCGTCGGCCTCAGGGTCGCCCGAGACGGCCTGCGCCGTGAGAGCGTCCGCACATGAGCCAGGCGGCGGACGAACGGCGCGCGCTGGTCGACAAGCTCGCGAGCCAGCTGCACGCGCGCGTGCTAGCGGCGAGCTGCCGCCGGGGACGCGGCTGCGCCAGGAGGCGCTCGCCGAGGAGTTCGGGTCAGCAGGACCCCCGTGCGGGAGCGAGTACGACCAGGTCTGGCCCTGGCCGATGTAGTCGCCGGAATCGCTCGTCATGGTGACGGCGGTCGTACCGCCGTACGCGAACCCCTGGAGCGTGACGTTGTATGCGCTACCCGTGGCGTCGGTGACGTGCAACGTCGCCTGCCGGACGCCGGACGCCTTCGCGACGAACCGCAGCCACACCTGGCACGCGTCGCCGGCCGTCATCGGGAGTCCGCTGCACTCGTCGGCGCGGACGGCGAAGTCCGCAGCGTTCACGCCGGTCACCGAGACGCCGTTGATCGTTGTGCTCCCCGTCGCCACGACCGTCACCGGCACGACCGTGTTCGGCGCGCCGACGTCCGTCGTCGGCCAGCGCACGATCCCCGGGGCCGCGACTGTCGCGCCGACGTCCACAGGCTCGTTCAGCTTCACCTCACCCCACACCGCCGGGTGACCGCCCTCGCAGTGCTGCTGGTAGACGATCCAGAGCCGCGACACAGCGCCCGCCGAGTCGGTCGCGATGTCCTCGACCTCGAAGAGACCGGTGTCGGTGTTGCAGCCGCGGCTGTCCCCGAAGATGTCGATCCCCGGATGCCCGGCCTCGCGGAACGGCGCCCGCTGCGCGTCGGTGTAGATTCCAGGCGGGCGGCCTTGTCGAGCTAAACCGGACCCCCTTGTAGGTTCGGGGAGAAGCGCCTAAGGTCAGGAGACCGCCGTCACGGATCGGAGAGTCGGGTGACCGAGCTGATCCAGCCGTTGAGCGACGTAGCACCTATGCGGCAGGTGCCGGCGCAACCGAGGAGCCCTGCGCGCCCCCCGAGCTTCACCGAGCTCGTGTACGCGCACCACGATTGGTGGCGAGTTCGCCAGGCCGGCACGCCCGATCCTGCGGTCGCTGCCGAGTACGACTTAGTCCGCGCTGGCTTCGAAGCCGCCCACGGCCGGATCGTTCGCGCCTACTGGTGCTCGCACGTCGAGAGCGCGGTCGCACTGACGGAGAAGAAACGGTTCCGCGGCCTGCTCGCGCCCACCTACGGTTTCCATCGCGAGAGCGACTGGGCGACGAAGAACGATCCCGACGTCACCTCGGAGCTGCACCGGTGCGACACGCTGGCGGTGCGGGCGAAGGCGGTGTTGACGGGAGTCCGGCAGCGGATCTGCCTCGACCTCGCCATCTCCAGCGCGGCCCACCTGCTCAGCCTGGTCGACGAGCGCGCGGGTGCCGGCGACAAGACGAGAACGGCCGCGGCGCTCGAGCGCGAGCACGCCGCGATCAGCGAGGCCACGTCCTACTACCACGAGGCGGCGAACGGCCAGGCGCAACTCGTCTACTTCGGCGGCATCGCGACCGTCACCCTGGCCCTCGCCGGCATCGCTGCCGGCTGGCTGGCGATCAGCTGGGCCGCTCCGGTCGCCGCCCTCGCCGCCGGCGCTGTCGGCGCCTTCGTGAGCGTGATCCAGCGGATCAACAGCGGCAAGTTCGATCTCGAGTACGACGTAGGTGGGCCCTATGCCTTCTTCCTCGGCGGCCTGCGGCCGCTGATCGGCGGCGCCTTCGCGACGGTGATCACGTTCGCCTTCGACGGCGGCCTGCTCCACGTTCCCGTCGCCGCCGGCGAGAGCACGGACCACCGGCGGCTGGCCCTGCTCGTCCTCGCCTTCCTCGCCGGCTTCAGCGAGCGCTGGGCGCAGGACACCCTCACCTCCGTCCTGCCGGGAGCGGCGGAGTCGTCTCCGAAGAGCAAGACCGCACAGAAAGGAGCGGGTCGTGAGCAACGCAGCAGTGATGAGTGAGGCGCCGACGGGTCTCGCCGTACGGACGCAGAAGCGGTACGGCTGGAGGCCGGACCACCCCGACATGCGCGACTACCTCATGGCGGTCGAGCCGGTGAAGACGTTGCCGGCCGAGGTGAGCCTCCGCGACCAGATGCCGCCCGTCTACGACCAGGGCCAGCTCGGCTCGTGCACGGCCAACAGCATCGGCGCGATCCTCCACTTCAACCAGCTCAAGCAGGCGGAGTCCGACGCCGCGACGCCCTCGCGGCTCTTCATCTACTACAACGAGCGCGCGATGGAGGGAACCGTCGACCAGGACTCCGGCGCGGAGATCCGGGACGGGATCAAGTCGGTTGCACAACTCGGCGCGCCGCCCGAGGACGGCTGGCCGTACGAGATCGACGAGTTCGCGGCCAAGCCGCCGGCGAAGGCGTACGAGGACGGGCTCAAGCATCAAGCGATCCGGTACGCACGGGTGCCGCAGACGCAGATGGGGATCCAGAACGTGCTCGCCACCGGGTATCCGATCTCGTTCGGGTTCACCGTCTACGAGTCGTTCGAGAGCGACGTCGGCTCGGACGGGATCGTCCCGATGCCGCAGGCGAGCGAGACCGTGCTCGGCGGCCACGCCGTCGTCGCCGTCGGCTACAAGCAGATCCAGGGGCAGCTCTTCTTCGAGTGCCGGAACTCCTGGGGGGAGGACTGGGCCGACCACGGCTACTTCTGGATGCCGGCGAGCTACGTCACGAGCAGCAACCTCGCGCAGGACTTCTGGGTGATCGAGCAGGTCACCACGACGAGCAGGAGGTGGGAGTAGTGCCAGCAGACGAGAGGCATCGCGCCGACGGGGTGTTCGAGGGCGGCGGGGTGAAGGGCATCGCCTTTGCGGGAGCGATTTCCGCCGCCGAGCGCGACGCCGGGGTGCAGGAGTGGGTGAACCTTGCCGGCACCTCGGCGGGCTCGATCGTCGCCGGGCTCCTGGTGGTGGGCTACGACTCCGCGGGCATCCAGAAGCTTCTCGCGGACGCGACGTACGCGCGCTTCGCGGACTGCGGCCCCGGAGGGAAGTGGGTCGGCGGGCTGTGGAATGCGGTGGCACGCCTGCGCGGGCTGGCGCCGGGCCGCTACTTCCTCGAGTGGATGGGCGAGCAGCTCGCCGCCTCGCCGCTGGCGCACGAGCTGGGCAAGACCGAGCTCACCTTCGCCGACGTCAAGCGGCGCGACCTGCCGCCCAGGGACGAGATTCCGGACATCAGCGACGCGAAGTACGAGCGCGCGAAGTACCGGCTGCACGTGATCGGCTCGGACATCACGACC
>VAXA01000282.1 GCA_005883365.1 Actinomycetota bacterium | reverse complement strand
TCCTGAAGGCGATGTTCTCGGCGGCCACCGAGGCGTGGGATCGCGAGCAGATGGAGCAGGTCGTCTCCGCCCGCACCGTCTCGATCCCCACGCACGAGATCAGCACCACCGACTTCGGCCTCACGAGGACCGAGGCCGACTCGCTGTACGGGTGGGGCGTGAACGCCGCGCACGACTTCTTCACGGCACCCGACCAACAGGCGTATCTCAACTCGTT
>VAXA01000069.1 GCA_005883365.1 Actinomycetota bacterium | reverse complement strand
CTGCGATTCGTGATCTGGTGCGCACCTTCTGGGCCCGGCGGATACCGCACGAGATCGCCGCGTTGGAGCCCATGCTCGCCCTGAGGGGTCCGGACGGCGACCGCGCCGTCGAGCACAAGCAGCCACTCTTCGACGTACTCGTAGTGGTATGGGAACGAGTCGCCAGGTTCGACGTCGTAGAGGTACATCGCCGTCTCGGCGGATCCCAACACCCCCCCGATGTCCAGCCGGCCTGTGAAGTCCTCGAAGAGGTTGACCTTCCGCGATGAGTTTTCCTCGGCCAAGCCGCGTAAGACTTCCAGATGGCCGAAGACCGTGCCGTGACGAGTACGAGAACCGCGGCCGTTGCGGCCGCACTCGTCGTAGCGGCGGCGTGTTCGGAAGAGCGTCCTCCACGCCCACGATAAGCCCAGGTTTCGATCTCGGCTCAAAGGGATCCGAGCCGGATCGACCAGGGCTCGATCGTGTCGATCTCGAGATGTGTCTCGCTCCAGGGATCACGTGCGAGCGTGTCGCGCACGGCCTGTTCCGACTCGGCCTGGACGACGAGCACTGTACGGCGCTCTCCGGCGAGCGGTCCGCCCACGACGATGAAGCCGACCTCGTCGAGCTCGTTCATGAAGGAAACGTGCGCAGGCCAATCCGACTGTTCTTGCACCGGCCGCGACGGATCGTATTGGGGACCAGAGTGGTTCCGCACGACAAGGAACGTCGTCAGCTTACGCTGGTGGTCCGCGCTCATAGGGCGAGCCACTTCTCGAAATCGGGCGAGCTATCGAGTGACGAGAAGTCGCCGTGGTCACGGATCGCCGTCGCCGCGTCGACGAGCGCGTTGACGGCGACCCAGGTGAGGCGGCCGCCGACGCTGATGCGTCGCGCTCCGGCGTCTGCGATCTCGCGTAGCGAGAGATTGGGACGCGCGAGCACGTTGACAGGCTTCGTGATGGCGTTGCAGACCGACCGGATTTCGTCCGTTGTGCGCAGGCCGGGGGCGTAGAGGACGTCAGCGCCTGCTTGCTCGTAGGCCTGCAGGCGGAGGATCGAGTCGTCGAGGTCGGTGTTGCCGCGGATGAAGTTTTCGGCTCGGGCGGTGACGAGGAAGGGGAAGTCGAGTCGGCGAGCTGCTTCGCAGGCCGCGGCGACGCGCTCGGTGGCGTGCTCGAGGCTGTAGATCGTGCCGTCGGGGTCGTAGTCCTCGATCGAGCCGCCGGCGGCGCCGGTCTCGCCGGTGCGGGCAATCGCCGCTGCTGCGTGTTCGGGGTCTCGCCCGTAGCCGTTTTCGAGGTCGACCGAGACCGGAAGACGCGTGGCTCGATCGATTTGTCTTGCGTGCTCGAGCGTCTCCTCGAGGGTGGCGCCGCCGTCGACGCGGCCGAGCGTGAACGCAAGCCCGGAGCTGGTCGTCGCCAGCGCTCTGAAGCCGAGGCCTGCTAGGACCCTTGCTGAGCCCGCGTCCCAGGGGTTGGGGATGACGAACGCCTCGCCTTCGTGTAAGGCGCGGAAGGCAGTGGCTTTCTCGTGCTGAGTCGCTTGCAACCGGTGGCCTCTCTTGTTGACCTCTTCGACATGATCGGTGCAGAACGTTTCGGTGGCGGCCGAAGGATTGCTCGGGCATCCTGCGATCGTGGGGAGCGCGGAGATTGCCCGGGTGGCCGGCCTGGTCGGAGATCCGGCGCGCGCCGCGATGTTGGACGCGTTGATGGACGGACGCGAGCATTCGGCCGGCGAGCTTGCCCGCCGTGCCGGTGTGACAGCGAGCACGGCGAGCGGGCACTTGTCCCGTCTTCTCGCCGGGCGGCTCGTCCTGTGTGGCGTCCACGGTCGCGAGCGCCGCTACCGGCTCGCCTCCGCGGAGGTCGCGGCGGCGTTCGAAGCGCTCGGCCGTATCGCGCCCGCCGCGGAGATCCGGTCGTTGCGTGCGGCCAACCGGCGCGCGCAGCTCCGTGTAGCTCGCACGTGTTACGACCACCTGGCCGGATGGGTCGGGGTCGGCGTGACCGACGCGCTTCTCGCCCGTGGAGCGCTCGGCCTGCGGGACGGAGGGTACGAGCTGAGCGCAGCTGGGGAGAAGCTGCTGCGCAGAATCGGAGTCGATGTCGCGGATGCTCGCGGCCGCCGCCGCTCGTTCGCGCTCGCCTGCCTCGACTTGACTGAACGACGCCCGCATCTCGCCGGCGCGCTCGGCGCCGCCCTGGCGGACACAGCCATTGCGAACGGCTGGCTGCTCCGCCGCCAGGACGGCCGTGCGCTCACGGTCACGCCAGCCGGTAGAAGCGCGCTGCGCCGCGAGTTCGGCATCGACCTCGAACGGCTCGTCCGATGATCGTCTCAGGCCCCGCCGATGTCCGTGCGGCTTTCGACGATCCATTGTTCGAGGTGCCGACCGCGCCGCCTGCAACGGTTGGGGTCGGATGGCTGCGTGCGACCGTCTCGCGTTTCGCTAACGGAGAGGTCCATGCACGACGACGCACGCTGGTCGAGGAGGAGCTCGAGGTGCTGAAGCTGGGCGACCTGCGGTCGCTGGCCGCGAGCCTCGCCGGCTCGTTTGACGCGCGCGACGTGCCGCTCGCGGCTCTCTGCACCTGCTTTGGGTCGAACCCACTGCGCTCCAGCGAGCGGTCGAGGACGGACGTGCCATCGCAACCGCCTACCCGCTGGACAGCGACGTCACGGACGAGGCCGACGCTGCAGTTGGGCGGCTCGTCGCGCTGCTCGGACCCGCAGCCGACGAGGCGACCGCGGCGCGGATCGGCTTGCTCGCCCAGGCCGGCACCGCGACAGGCGTGCTCGTCGAGAGCGCACTGGAGGAGCTCCGGGCCGGCCCGGCACGAGCGGTCGAGCAGGTCA
>VAXA01000068.1 GCA_005883365.1 Actinomycetota bacterium | reverse complement strand
CCCGGTCGATATTGCGCTCGACACACGCGACCACGCCACCTGGTCAGCAATCTGACCGGCGCGGCGTGCGTCCCCGGCGCTGCTGAAGCCACTGGCGACTGGAACTGGTATCTGCTCCGCTGCCTGGAATGGTTGCCGAGGCTCAGTCCGAAGTCGGCGCCAGTGGCGTACCCCGCGCCAGCCCGGTAATGCGGCTACCTGTCTGGAGGAAGGCGAACCAGTCTTCCTCCGCGAGGGCTCAACTGAGTCTTGGTGGGGCAACTTTGGGGCAACAAGACGCTCCGAGACCGGCCGAGATCGCCTGGGCGACCTCCCCACGGGAATGGGGCAACGGAGCCGAAAAGCCAGAGGCAGCCGAGACGCACCGAGACCCCCGGGTGGACTTAAAATCGGGTGGCCCTCGGGCCGTGCGGGTTCAAGTCCCGCCCCCGGCATCGTTCAGAACACGAAGCCTGCGGGATACGCGTAATTCGCGAAGTACCAGACGTCGAGTCCGATCACGCCACCAAGGGCACCGAGCCAGAGGAGGCGGTACGTCGAGGACGGGTCGCGCCGGACGTGGGCCACGAGGACCCACCCGAGCACGACGAGCTGGAAGATCACGTAGAGGAGCGGTTTCAACGGCCGCAGCCTACTCGGGCCGGTTGACGTCGAGCACCTCGGCGTATACCTGTTCGAGCTGGGCGGTCGGGTCGCCGAAGCGGACGTGCACCTCGCGCAGGTTTCGCTGGCCGTAGCGCCGGCGCAGCGCGGGATCGCGCGCGAGACGAAGGATCGCCGTCGTCACCGCCTCGACGTCGCGGCGCTCCACGACCTCGCCGCCCTCGCCCTGCTGGATCCACTCCTCCATCGACGGTGCCCGCCCGACGACGAGGGGGACCCCGCTCGCCATCGTCTCGAGGAGCGAGGCGGGGGAGGAGTCGACGTCCGCGAGCGTCACCGCGAAGTCGGCCGAAGCCGTCACGGACGGCAGCGCGACAGCCGGTACGTCCTGCACGGCCATGTACGGCTCGAGGCCGAGCTCGGACACGAGCTGCTCGAACTCCGAGCGCGTCCAGCCGCCGCCGGCGCTCGAGAAGAGCCGGAGCTCGGGCACCTCTTGTCTGGCCGCTGCAAAAGCCCGCAAGAGGACGTCGAGGTTCGTGTAGGGCCGGAAGTTGCGGAGGGAGAGGCAGACGATCGCGTCGTCCGGCCAGCCGAGCGCCTGCCAGCGGCTGCGGTCGGCCCGCTCCGGCGAGTAGGCGTCGATCCGCGCGTGCCAGAAGATCCGGTGGAACTTCGCGCGATCGGCGCCGAGCCGGACCGCCGCGTCCTCCAGCGCCTGCGAGTTGACGACGTACGCGAGTGCGCGCTCGGGCGCGATCGCCACGCGCGCCCGCTCTTCGGCCCCCGGCGACTGCCAGGCGTCGACGATGGCGTCCTTCCCCCATGGGCTGACCACGAGCGGCCCGAGCCCGGCTCGCGCTGTCCAGTAGCCGTAGGGCAGCAGGTAGTGCGAGTGGACGACGTCGGGTTGCACGCGGCGCGCGAGCTTCGCGAGCGCCGGGGCCATCCGGAAACGCCGCAGCACGGGAACGCGCAGGAGCGGGTCGAGCTCCTGGAACCGGTGCACCTGGATCCCGTCGAGCTCGCCTCGCGGATTGACGCGGCCGGAGGCGACATGCACCTCGTGGCCCTTGTCGGCGAGCCGTCGCGCCCAGCGGGCGAAGTGGCGCGACTTCGCGTCGCCGATCCCGAGGATGCGCAGGCCGTCAGGCATCGCGCCTGAACACGACCATCTTCTGGTTGTCGGGGTGGCCCCAGTCGCCCCCGTACGACATCGTCAGCCCGGTGCCCTCGCACGCGCAGCGGAGCGTGTCGAGGTCGTAGTGGTACTTGTCGCAGTCGGGGTAGGAGACGACCCGCTCGGACTGCTGGATCTCGCCGAGGTACGTCTTCCCCTGCGGGTTCTCGTAGATCGTCGCGTAGAACCGGCCGCCCGGGTTCAGCACCTTCGCCATCTCGACGAGGCAGCGCACGATCGTGTTCGCCGGCAGGTGCGTGAACACCGACTGCGCGATCGCGTAGTCGAAGGTCTGCCCGAGCTTCGTGAACTCGAAGGCGCCGTTGACGAGCAGATTCGGAGCCTTGTCCTCGACCCCGTAGCGCGGGAGCTCCACCTGCCGCGCGCGCTCGAGCGTGTCGCCGCGCTTGTCGATGCCCGCGTAGTGGCCCGGCTCGAGGTAGCCGATGAAGTGGACGCCGGCCCGCAGCGGCCCGCAGCCGACGTCGAGGAGGTAGTGCTCCGGCTGGAGCCCCTGCTCGACGAGGTAGTCGAGCTGGAGCTTGCCGAGTTCGTCCCAGAAGGCCTTGGTGCCGCGCACCGTGCCGCGGTGCCAGTCGGGATCCCAGAGGCGGCGGTAGCGCTCGGGCAGCGCGCGCCGCACCCGCCGCTTCACCCCGATGGGGACGTACTGCTTCAGCGTGCCGATGATCGCCCGCCGGTCAACGGCCACGGACGCCTCCCGACGCGGTCGCTGCCGGCCTCAAGCGGTGGATCCCGCGGTGCGCGAAGCGGCCGAGCTGCACGAGCGCCGGCTTCGGGTCGTCCCGCGCGAAGACGGCGTCGACGTACGGCGGACGCTCGAGCGCCAGCGGCTTCCCGGCCATGAGCGTGATCGCCCAGCGTTTCCCGTCGCCGTGCATCCGCGCCGGCGGGAGCGGGTCGCCGACCAGGTCGCGGTAGGCGATGTAGGGAAGGTCGACGCCGCACGCGGCGGCGAGGCTGTGCCACTGCCAGAGGCGCGGGTTGACCTCCATCAGCTTGTAGCGGCCGTCGCGCGGGTCGCGCTTCGTCTCCACCTGCGAGATCCCGTGAAAGCCGAGCGCGCGCAGGAAGGCGAGCCCCTGCTCGACGACCTCGTCCACCCAGATCGCCTCGCCGACGCGCGCGCTGCCCATGAAGCCGCGCGTCTGGCTCAGCTTGTGGCCCGAGAAGAGGCCGAGCGCCTCGCCGCCGGGGCTCACGTAACTGCCGAACGTGTACAGCTCCTCGTCGCCGCCGGGGATCAGCTCCTGCACCATCGGCTCGAACGGCGTGGCCGCTTCGTACGCGCGCTCGAGCTCGGCGGCGCTCTCGCACCGGAAGAGCTGGCGCCGGTGGCTGCGCCGGAAGCCGACGTTCGCCGACGGCTTGACGAGGACCGGGAAGCCGAGCTCCTCGCCGGCCGCGAGCGCCTCGTCGCGCGACGTGGGGTGGAAGGTGCGAGGCACCGGCAGCCCCGCCGCCGCCGCCGTCTCGAGCTGGTGGCGCTTGCTCTGGATCCGCTCCAGCACCTCCCAGCTCGGAAAGGGGAACCGGAAGCGGTCGGCGAGCTCGCCGGCGTGCCGCGCGATCGCATTGACATGCTCGTCGTGCGTCGGGAAGGCGGGCAGCACGTCGTCGGTCTCGTCGGCGAGCGCGCGCAGCGCCGCAACGAAGCCGTCCTCGTCTTCGAGCGGATCGGGAGCGAGGCGCGGCTCGGCGTACCGGGAGCGGAAGCCGAGGGCGTACGGCCGGTGATCGAGTGCGAGGACGCGCAGCCCGCGCCGCCCGAGCGAGCGGATCGCCGCCAGGCCGTTCACCCAGGCCACTTCCACGACGACCGCGGTCCCCTTCCCAGACATCCGCGCGAGTCTAGTTATGCGCCGGAAGAAGGCGCCTGAGCCGCTGACGCTCCACCGGAAGGTAGAAGCCCAGGAGGCCGAGTGCGAGCGGGTAGGCGAGCGTCAGCCCGAACGCGAGCGGCAACGAGCGTGGCAACAACTCCCCGACGAGAGTCAGGCTTCCGGCAGCCAGGAGCAGCACTGCGAGCCGCCGCCATTGATACGCGACGGGGTACATCTTCTGCGCGTTCCACGTCCTCACGACCATCAGGAGCGCGTAGGCTGCGAGCGTCGCGTACGCGGCGCCGAGCATCCCGTAGGCCGGGATCAGCCAGAGATTGAGCGTGAAGTTGAGCACCGCGGCGAGCGCCGCGGCGACCCAGTTGAACTGCGTCCGTCGCGTCCGGCCGGTCGCGATCGTGACGACGGTGAAGCCTGCGTAGAAGACGCTCGAGTAGGCGAGCGCCGGGATCGCCGAGTCAGCCGGCCAGTAACCAGGCTTGTGCGCGAGCAGGTGCACGATCCAGTGCGCGAAGAGGCTGAGCGCGATGGCGGCCCAGGCGGCGATGAACATCAGGTACGTGAGGACGTACGAATAGGCGCGCTTCGCCGCGGTCTCGTCCTCGATCGAATAGGCGAACGCCGGCCAGGCGATCTGAAAGGCGGTGAAGAGAAGCACCATCGCCGAGCTGATCTTGTTGGCGAGCGAGTACTGGCCCACCTCGGTGAGGCGGTACGAGCCGTGCAGGAGCTTGCTCAGCATCAGGCGGTCGCCGAAGTTCGTGACCCACAGTGCGAGCCCGGCCGCCATCAGCGGCAGGCCGAACCGGTTGAGCGCATGGAGAAGCGTGCGGTCGAACTGGAGGCCGAGCTGCTCGCGCCGGTAGGCGAGGAGGATCAGGTAGAGGACGAGCGTGCCGCTGAGATTCCCGACGACGATCCCGAGAGGCCCCTCCTTGTAGACGACCACCAGGATGACCGTGAGCGGGACGGTGATGGCGATGTTCGCGAGCGTCGCGATCGAGAACGCAACCGAGCGCTGCTCTGCGCGGAAGAGGTTCGTCATCTGGGCGTAGTTGACGTTCGCCCAGAGGAGGACCCCCGTGGCGATCACGAGGCTCGTGCCGCTGCCCTGGAGATGCGGGCCGTTCTGCGTCACGCCGAACCAGCCGGCGATCTCGTGCGCGAGGACGATGCAGATGACGAGGGCGAACGTCGAATACGCCATCTGGGCCCAGAAAACCGTGCGGACCAGCGTACGTCGGTACTCGGGTTCCTTGTCCAGGAAGTAGAAGCGGATGAAGCCGAAGTTGGCGCCGCCCCGCAGCAAGGTGACCGCCACAGCCATCGCAGACATGAGGATCTCGATCCGGCCGTAGTCGCCCGCCGAGACGTAGCTCGTGTACAGCGGCAGCAAGATGACCGCGAGGAAGCGCGAGACGAGGCCGCCGACGCCGTAGATGAACGAATCTCGCGTTAGCCCGCGCAGCTGCGAAACGAGCGACTGAGGCTTGCCGGGCGAGTCCGAGCTCACGACGCGCAAGGGTACGTAGACTCGCGGCGATGTCGGCCGCCGTTGCGATTCCCGAGCGCGTCGAGCGGCGGGCTCGGTGGGTGCTGGACACGCTCGGCGCAACCGATCTTCGGCTCGGCGACGATCTGCCATTCCGGCCCGAGGCCTGGGAGCAGGTCGAGCGCGGCGAGCTGCCGCAGAAAGACGAGCTCGCCGCCGCCTTCTTTCACCTCGCACGGATCGAGGAGATCGGCGCCCCGCGCGACCGCCACGGCCGGTTCTCTGCGGCCTCGTCCTGTCTCGACCCGCTCGACCCGCCGCTCGAGCGGCTGCGCCAGGAGCTCGGCTTGCCGGCGCGGTGGTACGGAAGCGCTCGGTTCGCGGTTGCGCTCACGCACGACGTCGACGTCCCGTGGCGCTGGACGCGTATCGGCGTCCGCGGCGCCGCGGCGCGCCTCAAGGGGGACGTGCTCGCACGCCGCCCGGGGCCCGCGCTGCACGAGGCGCGCGGGCTCGCGCGCGTGCCGCTCCACAAGCTGCGCGGGAGCGACCCGAACTGGCGCTTCGCGGAGATCGTGGCCGAGGAACGCGCGCACGGCGGCCAGTCGACGTTCTTCGTCATGGCGGGCCACGGGCACCGCGCCGACGGCGCCGCCCCCGAGGTCTACGACCGGCTCCGCCCGAAGCTGGTCGAGACGCTCGTCGAGGCGGGGGCCGAGGTGGGTCTGCACGGCAGCTACCTCTCCGCCGAGGATCTCGACCGGCTCGCCCGGGAGCGCGCGATGCCCGCACCGGAACCTCGTGCCGCTGGTCGGGATCGGCTTCCACTACGACACGAGTCTCGGCTTCCCCGACGCCCTCGGCTTCCGTGCCGGGATCGCGCATCCCTTTCGTCCCTGGGACATGGAGCGCGACCGGCCGGCCGACCTCGTCGAGGTGCCGCTCGCGGTCATGGACGCCACGCTCGCCGAGGACCGCTACGAGGGCCTCTCGGCGGCGGCCGCGAAGCCTCGTGTCCTCGCGCTGCTCGACTGGGCGGCGGAGCACGGCGGGGGCTTCTCGATCCTCTGGCATCCGGAGCGGTTCGACGCGGCGAGCGCCCGCGGCTGGGACCGGCTGTACTTCGAGGTGATCGACGCGGTGCGAGAGCGGGGCGGAGTCTGCGTGACCGCACGGGAGCTCGGCGGCACGGCGGCGGACTGGCTCGCCGTTCCTACTGCCTAGCCGAGCCACGCCCGTACACTCCGCCCGTGTCCGAGCTGGATGCGCTGCCGACGGAACCGGTCCTCGAGTGGGACACGCAGCTGTTCCGCATGGCGCGCGCCCAGTACGAGCAAGCGCTTCCCTATGCGGAGGTGTCGGACATGGTCGCCGAGCGCCTTGCGGTCCCCGAGCGCGCCGTAATCGTCAGCGTCCCGCTGCGCCGCGACGACGGCACGGTCGAGATCTTCCCCGGCTACCGCGTCCAGCACTCCACCGTGCTCGGGCCGACGAAGGGCGGGATGCGCTACGACCCGGAGGTCTCGCTCGGCGAGTGCGCCGCCCTCGCGACCTGGATGACGTGGAAGTGCGCGCTCCTGCGGCTCCCGTACGGCGGCGCAAAGGGCGGCATACGCTGCGACAGCCACGCGCTCTCCTTGCGCGAGCTCGAGAAGCTCACGCGCCGCTTCACCTCCGAGCTGATCCGCGAGATCGGCCCCCAGACCGACATCCCCGCGCCGGACATGGCGACGAACGAGCAGACGATGGCCTGGATGATGGACACGTACTCGATGCAGACCGGCTACGCCGTGCCGGAGGTCGTGACGGGCAAGCCGATCTCGATCGGCGGCTCCGTCTTCCGGCGCGAGGCAACCGGAGCCGGCGTCGTCATGGTCGCCGAGCAGGCGAGCCGGCGGCTCGGCTACGAGCTCGCGGGCCGCTCGTGCGTCGTACAGGGCTTCGGGAACGTCGGCGGAGTCGCGGCCTCGGAGCTGCACGACCGCGGCGCACGGGTTCTCGCCGTCTCGGACGTCTCGGGCGGCGTGCACGACGAGCGCGGCCTGGACGTCCCGGCCCTCCAGGTATACGTCGCGGAGAACGGCTCGCTCGCCGGCTACGACCGCTGCGAGCGGATCACGAACGAGGAGCTCCTCGAGCTCCGATGCGACGTCCTCGTCCTCGCCGCCCGCGAGGACCAGCTCACGAGTGCGAACGCCGACCGGGTGCACGCGACGCTCGTCGTCGAGGGCGCGAACGGGCCGACGACAATCGAGGCGGACGAGATCCTCGGCGAGCGTGGGATCCCCGTGGTGCCGGACATCCTCACGAACGCCGGCGGCGTCACCGTTTCCTACTTCGAGTGGGTGCAGGATCTCGGCCGGCTGTTCTGGGACCGCGACGAGATCCGGCTCAAGCTGGCTGCGCCAAGCGGCGATGGTCGCGGCGATCCGCGAGGTCGCGGCCGCCCTGGAGGCGCGCGGCATCTTTCCGTGAGAATGCGCACGATGAGCCCCGAGACGGTACGCGACGCGATGGTGCCCGAGCCGACGACGCTTGCGGCCGGCGCGAGCGCGCAGGAGGCGGGCCGCAGCTTTGCGGACAACGGCGAGGTGCGGGCGATCTTCGTCACGGAGGACGACGGGCGGCTGCTCGGCGTCGTGACGCGCAAGACGCTCGTGCGCGAGGTCGTGGCGGAGGGGCTCGACCCGCGCGGCGTGATGCTTCGCGAGATCGCGGAGCCCCCGAACTTCACGCTCGACGCCGGCCTCGAGCTCGACGCCGCCTTCCACGTCCTCGAGGAGCAGGATCTCGAGCGCGTGCCCGTCGTCGAGGAGGGCGGACGGCTCGTCGGTGTGCTGTCGCGTGCGGTCGTGCAGCGGCGCCTCGCCGAGGACGAGCCGCCGGAGGGTGACCCCGACCCCGGCTCGCTCGTCCTCTAGCAGCAGGTGTAGGCGCCGGGCGGCGCTGCGCCCTCTTCGGGCTCCGGGAGCTCGGCTGCGGCGAGCGCGGCGCCGTCGAGCAGGTCGCGCTCGCTGACACGGATCGCGCCGAGCCCGTAGGCATCGAGGATCGCGACGAGGATCGCGGCGCCGGCGACGATCACGGGCGCACGCTTTGGGTCGAGCGCGGGCACCTGCAGCCGCGCCTCGAGCGGCAGGGCCGCGAGCCGCTCGAGCTGGGCGCGGGCGCCCTCGCGCGTGAGGACATGGCCGTGCACGCGCTCCCGGTCGTACTCCCCGAGGCCCAGGTCGAGCGCAGCGAGGCTCGTGATCGTCGCTGCCACTCCGACCGCATCCTGCGGCTCGAGCTCGGGAAGCAGAGCCCGCGCGGCCGCGATGCTTACCTCGGCGTCGTCCCCGTAGCGCTCGGTGAAGCGCCCGGATCCCATCGGCAGGCTCGTGTTGAAGCCGTCGAGGACGAGCTCCGTCGAGCCGCCTCCTATGTCGACGAGCAGCGTCGCCGGGCCGATCTCGCCGACTCCGCGGCGGGTCAGCTGCGCCTCTTCGTCGCCCGAGAGCAGCTGCGTGACGAACCCGTAGCTCCACTCGATCTCGCCGAGGAACGCCTCGCCGTTCTCCGCGTCGCGGACGGCGCTCGTCGCGACGAGCAGCGTCCGCTTGGCGCCGAGCGACTCGGCGGTGCGGCGATAGTCGGAGAGGACGTTGCGGACGCGGGCGATCGGGACCGGGAGGAGGCGATGGCGCGTGTCGACCCCTTCGCCGAGGCGCGTGATCCGCGTCTCGCGGTGCAGCTCCTCGACGCGGCCCTCCTCGACCTCGCCCACGAGGAGGCGGGTCGTGTTCGTCCCGAGATCGACCGCGGCGACGATCACTTGCGAGGGACGACCGCGGTGACGCGGCCGAAGGTGACCTGCGCCTCGTCGATCGCTGCGCGAAGCACCGCGAGCTGCGCGAGCGAGACGCGCAGGCGGCCGAGGCTCTCCTGGAGCTCTGCGGTGTCGCCTGCTCCGGCGACCTTGTCGGCCGTGGTCTCGGCCTTCGCCGCGAAGTCGCCGAGCCTGCGGACGATGTCCCGGCGGGCCTCCTTGAGGTCGCGCCAGGCCTCCCGCACGCGTACCGCGAGCAGCCCGAGAGCCGCGATTCCCGCTAGGGCAGCGAGAATGAGCGCACCCCAGATCGCCCAGTCCGACATAGGAGCGATCGTAACGAGGGTGCTACAATCGAGGCCGCGACGCGGGGTGGAGCAGTCAGGTAGCTCGCCGGGCTCATAACCCGGAGGTCGCAGGTTCAAATCCTGCCCCCGCTACTACAAAGGCCCTGCTAAGCGGGGCCTTTTGTTTACATGACGGGGCCGTGATGCGAATCCGGCGAGCCGGATCGCTCATGGCATCCCTAGAGGACAGCCCAGGCAAAGCCGCCGAGGCGGCTCCCGAGCGATACCGAGCTTCGCATCGCTCCGTCGGGGACGCCGAGCAGGCGGAGTGTGCGTGGCAGGATCGCGACCAGCCAGCCGCCATAGACGCCGAGCGATCGGATCCCGAGCGGACCGCGCAGTTTCGAGACGCGCCGGCCGTTCTGCTCACGCATCAGGTGCAGGACGCCGTGTCGATCCGCGGCGATCAGAAACTGCGGAAGGGCCACCGCAAGCCCGGCAAGCGGCGCGCGGGCGATCGTGGTGCGATAGGCGGCCTTGGCGCGTGCGCCGCCGTCGACATAGCGGGCGACGACGCCGGAGTGGCGGAAAGCGACGAAGACCGACTGCAGCTCAGGGTCTGCGACAAGAGCGGCGAGCTTTCCGCCGCTGTCGACCCCCGCGAGCAAGCGTGGCTTCGTGGGCGGGGCGACGTCGACGCGGGTCAACAGGCCGCTTTCGGCGTGCGCGATCCACAGGGTTGAGCCGTCTACCGCGATCTGCTTTGGGTGCACACCGACGGCGATGCGGCTCGCGATCCGCCCGTGCGCCAGGTCGAGAACGGCGAGTGTGCCGCGCGCCTGCTCGAGCATGAACGCATAGCGGGGTGTGACGATGCCGACGGGCGGCTCATAGTCGAACGCGACGTCGACCGGACGGCCGATTCCGCGGAAGATCCGCAGCATCCGGTGGTGGATGCCGTCGATCTCGGTCACCGCCCCTGCGGCGGGGCTAGCCACGAGCACGCGTCGTCCGTTCATCGACGCGGCGACGGCGGCCGGCTTCCCCGTCACTTTGATGTGGGCGAGGATGCCGCCGTTGGGAAGGGCGATTACGGCCAGCGTCCCTCGCGCGGGTAGGGAGACGAAGCCGATTGGCGTGCCGCCCGCGCGCGCGGGGCCCGGACCGCCAACGCATAGGCCGAGGGCGGCTGCGATCAGCAGTACGCGCACGAGGTATCTGCCGCCGCTCACCATCCGGACGTGCCGTAGTCGGGCCCGGGTACGGCAAGCGGGATCGTCTCGCGCAGCCCGCGGCCGGTGGCAGTGATGCGGAAGCAGCCGGCGCGCCCGATCCGTAGCTCAGTGCGGACGATCCGCCAGCCCGTGCGCGAGGCGATCCGGAGCGCGGCGGTAAAGCGGAGCGGACGCGAGCCGCAGGAGACGATGGGCGGATTGACTGTGCAACTTGTGGCGCGCGAGATCGCC
>VAXA01000280.1 GCA_005883365.1 Actinomycetota bacterium | reverse complement strand
GAAGCTGTCCGGCGGCGTCGCCGTGGTCAAGGTCGGCGCTTCGACCGAGACCGAGATGAAGGAGAAGAAGCACCGCGTCGAGGACGCGTTGCAGGCTGCCCGCGCGGCCCTCGAGGAGGGCCAGGTTCCGGGCGGCGGCGTCGCGCTCATCAACGCGGCCGATGCGGTCCGCGAGGACGTCCTCGGCAAGCTCGAGGGTGACGAGCGGACGGGTGCGCAGATCATCATCCGCGCGCTCGAGGAGCCGCTTCGGCAGCTCGCCTACAACGCGGGCCTCGAGGGCTCCGTCGTCGTCCAGCAGGTGCGGGGCGCCGAGAAGGGCTTCGGGCTCAACGTCGAGACCGGCGAGGTCGAGGACCTGCTCAAGAGCGGGATCGGCGACCCGACGATGGTCACCCGCTCGGCGCTGCAGAACGCGGCGTCGATCGCGAAGAACATCCTCACCACCGAGGCGATCGTCGCCGAGGCCCCGGAGAAGAACGCCGTGGGCGCCGGCGCCGGCATGCCGGACATGGGCGGGATGATGTAACGAGCCGCGCAGCGGCTTTACGCGAAGGGCCGGCTCCGCCGGCCCTTCGTCGTTCTAGGAGGGTTTGGCGGAAGGCTGCACGCCGGCGGCGGGGACCTCCGCGACCGTCCTCGGCGTAGATGAGACATGGCAACATTGTGGAGGGCGCGCGGTCTGATCGCGGTGGGGCTCGTGCTCGCCGCGCTGGCGCTCGTTCGACCGGCGGCATCCGCCGGGTCGGGGCGCATCGACGCAGGCCACGGTCTCTCCCTTGTCGTCCCTGCCGGCGCGCGGCTGACGCACCGGCATTACACCGCGTGCGCGGATCCGGTGGAGCGTTTCTCGGTGCTCGACGGCCGCGCGATCCTGACCATCCAAGAGCGTCTGGGACCGGAGGCGGGTCCGCAACGCCAGGGCCCGTTTCGGGTGGAGGGGCCGGCGAGGCCGATGGAATGCTGCGCGATCGAAGGGCGCTCCGGCTGGGTGCTGCATTTCCGCGACCACGGCCGCGGCTTCTACGCCTACCTCTATCCGGCGGGCGGCCCACCCCGAACGCTCCTTCACATGCTCGACAGCCTGCGCGTCGCCGCTTCCGCCTCGGCCTGAGAACGTCCTCCCCAGACGAGAAACGGCGCCCTTGTGGGGGCGCCGTTTCTCGTAGGGGGAGGTGGTTCGCTGTCCGTATCGGCAACGAGTCACCCAAGCTTTACCCCGTTCGAGGGGAGGGCGTATACCCAAGGTGGATAGCGGCGTTCGCATACCCCTCGCACACGGTGAGCGACTTGTTCAGCGGTTCCGCGCTCTCGGTAAAAGGGCCGAGCTCCAGGGCCGCGCGTGAGCGGGAAGACGAGAGATCCCGCCCATCAGAACCCGTACCGCTCCTCTTGCCAGGGGTCGGCGTCGTTGTGGTAGCCGTAGCGTTCCCAGAAGCCGGGCCGGTCGGACGGCGCGAGTTCGATCCCGTTCAACCATTTCGCGCTCTTCCAGAAGTAGCGGGACGGGACGACGAGACGCACCGGCCCGCCGTGCTCAGCGGGCAGCGGCTCGCCGTCCGCCTCGTACGCGACGAGTGCGTTCTCCTCGTCGAGCGCGGCGAGCGGCAGGTTCTCGGTGTACCCGGCCTCGGCGTGCGCGATCGCGAAGTGCGCCGACTGCTTCGGCCGGCAGAGTCCGGCGAGCTCCCGCCAGTGGACGCCGCGGAAGCCGGCGTCGAACCGGCTCCAGCGCGTGACGCAGTGGATGTCGGTCGTGATCTCCGTCGCCGGCAGTGCCCGCAGCTGCTCGTAGTTGAGCGTGACCTCCTCCTCCACCTCGCCGCAGAGCCGCAGAGTCCAGGTCGCGACGTCGACCTGCGCAACCTCGCCCGCGTGGAGCACGGGCCACTTCTCGGTCAGGTACTGGCCGGGCGGCAGCCGCGCAGGGTCGTAGCCCGCTGCGCGCATCTTGTCCTCGGCCTTCGAGCGGAAGAGTGGCATCGGAGGGCACACTAGACGGCGTGGAAGTGGCTGCGAGAGGGCGGGAGTTCGTTCGCGTCGTCGGGCCCGATGCGGCTGACTACCTGCAGCGGATGGTCTCGAACGACGTCGAGGCGCTCGCGCACGGGGAGGCATGCCCGGCGCTGCTCCTCACCGCGAAGGCGCGCGTGATCGCGCCGCTCGTCGTGCTGCGACGAGCCGACGACGACTTCCTGCTGCTGACCGAGCTGGGCCTGGGCGAGGTCGTGCGCATGCAGCTGACGCGGATGCGCCTGCGTGCCCGGTGCGAGATCGAGCCCGAGGAGCACGAGGCCGTGCTCGTCTTCGGCGGCGGGGAGGGCTTCGCGACGGACTGGCCCGGCGCGCGCGAGGCGCTCGACGCCGGGCTCGAGCCGACGCTGGCGGAGGAGGAGCTCGAGCTACGGCGGATCGAGACCGGCGTACCGCGCTGGGAGCGCGAGATCGACGACCGGATCCTCCCCGCCGAGGCGGGGCTCGACGAGACGCACGTCTCGTTCTCGAAGGGCTGCTACCCGGGGCAGGAGCCGGTTGCGCGCCTGAATTTCCGCGGCCATCCGAACCGCGGGCTGCGCGTCCTCGAGCTCGACGAGCTGCCCGAGCGCGACGCGCCGCTCGGCACCGTCGTCGCGCTCGCCTACGTGCGGACGGAGGTGCCGGATGACGCGCCGCTCGCGCTCGCGGCTCGAGCCGGCTGAGTGGTACAGCATCCGGCCGGTGCGCAGTCTCAAGCCCGCGACGTACCGCTGTCCCCTCTGCGGTTACCAGCTGCACGCGATGAGCGACCACGTCCTCATCGCGCCGGAAGGGGACACGAGCCGCCGCCGGCACGCGCATCTCGAGTGCGTCGCCGCCGCGAACCTGCCGGGCCGTCCGCAGGGGCTGGGGCTCCTTGCGCGGCTGCTGGGCCGCGGCTAGCCCGGCGCTACACTTGCTGTCCCCAGCGCCCGTAGCTCAGGGGATAGAGCGCTGCCCTGCGGAGGCAGAGGTCGCATGTTCGAATCATGCCGGGCGCATTTCTTCGTGCCTCGGCGAGAATCCAGAGGTGCCGCTCTATCTGACCGAGCAGGACGTCGCGGAGCTGCTCACGCCGAGCGATGCCGTCGAGGCGATCGAGGCGTGCTTCCAACGCATGGCTGCGGGAAGCGTCGAGAACCGGCCGCGCTACCGGCTCGGGCTCGAGGAGGGGACGCTCGCGGTCATGGCCGCCGCCGATCTCGAGCTCGGCTACGCAGGCGCGAAGGTCTACGCAGGCTTCCGCGACGGGGCGCGCTTCGTCGTCCTCCTCTTCCGCGCCGACGCGCCCGNNCGGCCAGCTGCGCACGGGTGC
This sequence comes from Actinomycetota bacterium, assembly GCA_005883365.1. Lineage (GTDB taxonomy): Bacteria > Actinomycetota > Thermoleophilia > Gaiellales > Gaiellaceae > Palsa-739. The sequence goes on along the minus strand of VAXA01000280.1, from coordinate 504 downwards.
GGCGAGCGGCGTCGCGGCGAAGCACCTCGCCTCGAGCGGCGCAAGCAGCCTCGGCGTAATCGGCTGCGGCTGGCAGGCGCAGTCGCAGGTCGCCTGCATCCGCGCAGCGGTCCCCCGACTCGAACGCGTGGTCGCCTACTGCCGGACCGAGGAACGGCTGCGCGCCTTTTGCGAGGAGCACGATGCCGAGCCGGGGGCGAGCCACCAGGACCCGGCCGCCTGCGACGTCGTCGTCACGGCGACCACGTCGCGCGATCCGGTGCTGCGTGGCGAGTGGCTGCGCGCCGGGGCGCTCGTCTGCGCGGTCGGCGCGAACGACGGCCGCCGCCGCGAGCTCGACAACGTCGTCCTCGAGCGTTCCGCCTTCGTCTGCTGCGACTCGCTCGACGACGCGAAGCTCGAGTCCGCCGATCTGATCGAGCCGGTCGAGTCGGGCGTCCTCGACTGGCTCGAGGTGCATGAGCTGCAGGAGGTCGTCGGGGGCGAGGTGACGGGCCGCCAGTC
>VAXA01000281.1 GCA_005883365.1 Actinomycetota bacterium | reverse complement strand
CGTCCTCGATTGCCTCGAGCATGGCCTGCATCGACGCGATCGGAGCGCGGAGGTCGTGACTCGCCCAGGCGACCAGCTCCCGGCGCGCGTCGAAGAGCTGCTCGAGCCCCGCGGCCATCGCGTTGAACGAATCGGCGAGCTCCCCGATCTCGCGAGCGCCGTCGACCGGGGCCCGCGCGGACAGCTCGCCGGCCGCGAGTGAATGGGAGGCGGCCCCCACGCGCCGCAGCGACGCCGTGATCGACCGTGCGAGCACCAGTGCCGCGAACACCGCTGCGGTCGCCGACCCGGCGGCGACGGCGAGGATCTTCTCGTCCGCCCCCATGTGGAACATCACCCAGCCCGACAGCAGGACGGCGGTGAGCGGCACACAGACCGCGATCAGGGCGAGCCCTGCGAGCTGGATCCAGACGGTGGGCGCCCGCCGCAGCAGGTAGGCGAGGACGAGCCCCGAGACGAGGCTGCCGGCCGCGACGACAAGGGCTAGCTGGATCATCTGTCGAGCTGGATCATGGGTCGAGCCTGTAGCCGACGCCCCAGACCGTGTGCAGGTGCAGCGGCCGGCCCGGATCGGCCTCGATCTTCTCCCGCAGCCGCCGCACGTGGACGGTCACCGTGCCGGTGTCGACGGCAGCCTCGTAGCCCCACACGCGGGCCATCAGCTGGTCGCGGGAGAAGACGTGGCGGGGGTGCGACGCGAGGAACCAGAGCAGCTCGAACTCCTTCGCCGTGAGCTGGACGGCAGCGCCGGCGCGACGGGCCTCGTGGCTGACGCCGTCGAGCTCGATCTCGCCGAAGGCGATGGTCTCGTGCTCAGGCGAGCTGCCGTTGCTGCGGCGGAGGACCGTGCGCACGCGCGCCGCGAGCTCTCGCGGGGAGAACGGCTTCGTGACGTAGTCGTCGGCGCCGAGCTCGAGGCCCACGATGCGGTCGGCTTCCTCGCCACGGGCGGTGAGCAGGATCACGGGGAGACTCGAGCGGCCGCGGATCCAGCGGCAGAGCGAGAGCCCGTCCGTCCCGGGCAGCATCACGTCGAGCACGACGAGGCTCGGCTCGCGCTCCTCGATCAGGGCCCTGGCCGCGTCCCCGTCCGACGCGGTCAGCGTCCGGAACCCGTCGCGCTCGAGATAGCGGACGACGACGTCCCGGACGATCGGCTCGTCATCGACGACGAGAACGGTCTGCATCTGCCAATTCTGGCTTCCACGGCGCGTGGTGTCGCGTCCGCGGCCAGTCGACGCGGACGCCTTCCGGCTGCCACTTCGGGTGATGTTTCACCGCCCATTCGACGCGGACGTCCCCGAGCGTCATGCCGCGGAGCGCGTGGCGCGTCGCCGGGTGGATCAGGGCCAGGTAGAGGTGCCCGACGAGCAGCGCGAGCGAGACGTACATCAAGCCGTCGTGCAGGATCACGGTGCTCGCGAAGCGGAAGCGCGTGTCCTGCTCGCCGAACCAGAGCAGGAGCCCGGACACGCCGAACAGGATGGTGAACGCGGCAGTGAGGATGGCGTTGATCTTCTGGCCCGCGTTGAACCTCCCCTGCGGGGCCTTGCGGCCACGGAGCCAGCGCAGGTCGTCGCTGTCGAACCGCTCGACCTCGCGCGCGGTCGCAAGCAGCCGGCGCCCGCCGAGGAGCACCACGGCGGCCAGCACGCCGAGCCACCCGACGCCCGCCCAGAAGTGGAGGCCCTGGACCGTCTGCCGGCGCGAGACGAGCTCGGACAGGCTCGGCAGGTAGAGGATCAACCCGGTCACGAGGAGGAAGAAGAAGCCGAGCGCGTTCACCCAGTGCAGCAGCCGCTCGACCGGCGAGAAGCGCTTGACGTAGCCGGCTTTCACGTGCCGTACCCGTTCGAGCGGCCGACCCAGGCGTTCTGGTCGTAGCCGAGCTCCTCCCAGTAGCCGCTCTCGGTTGCCGGGACGACGTCGATCCGTTGCAGCCACTTGACGTTCTTGTAGCCGTACATCTCGGGGATCACGAGCCGCACCGGGGCGCCGTGCTCGCGCCGGAGCGGCTTGCCGTCCATCTCGTAGGCGAGCATCACGTCGTGGAGGGACGCCTGGCCGAGAGTCAGGTAGTCGACGTACGGCACCTCCATCGAGACGAACCGCAGGGCGTGGCCGGAGGCGTGTGGTCGCGCAGCCGCGAGGACGTCCTGGATCCGGACGCCGGCCCAGTGGACGTTGTCCACGCTCCAGCCCGTGACGCAGTGGAAGTCCGAAACCTGTTCCACGCGCGGGAGGGCGCGCAGCTGCTGATACGTGAGCGAGACCGGCCGCTCGACGAGGCCGCCGACCTCCAGCCGCCAGGTGGCGGGGTCGAAGGCCGGCATGTGGCCGGAGATCGTGTAGATGCGCCAGCCGCCGGTGGGGATGATCGGCGCGAGAGCATCGGCGACGGGGGAGACGACGCCGGTGACGTGATCCCAGGCGGCCTTGCCCCAGTAGAGGGACGAGACGCCGCCCACCACGGTCGCGAGAAACAGCCTCCGCCCGTAACGCCGCGGCTCGGGCTCATGCTCTCCGGTGACGGGCGGCGAGTCCACTACATGTGCGCCATACCGGCGAACAGCTTCCCCCGCAACTCGCCCGGATGGCCCTTCGTCGCAACCCAGACCCAATAGTGGCCGGGCTTCGTCTCGATCAGGGCGAGGGATTGCTTGGACAGCATCGCGCAGCCCTTTGCACGGTACATGTGGCCGAGGCTGGCCACCTTCATCCCGTGGGAGTCGCGGATCGTCGCACCGAGGACGTGCATCACGTGCAGCTCGAACGTCCAGCAAAGCTGGTGCGTCTTCGCGTGCGCCTGGAGGTTGACGATGCCGGTCTCGCCCATGCCCGACAGCCGCGCGCCGAGCTGCGGGTGCAGCATCCCGGCTGCGGCGACAGGAGCGGCGGCGAGCGCCGCCGCGGCAACGACGGCACCGGCCAGTCTCTTCGAGCGCATCAGTACTCCTTTCGACGCGAGGACTCGGATGGTTTGAAGCATCGGTCACCCGGATTGCTGCCGAGTTAGCGGGCCCTTACGGGTTCCTTAAATCGCTCGCGCTACTCGGGCGTCACGTAGGCGGCGGTCAGGCCGCCGTCGACGACGAACGTCGCTGCGTTCACGTAGCTCGACTCGTCGCTCGCGAGGAAGAGGGCCGCATTGACGATCTCGCGTGGCTTCGCCATGCGCCCCATCGGCAGGTGGACAAGCCGGCGCTCGGCCGCGCCCGGCGTCTCGCTCCAGATCCGCAGCAGCAATGGCGTCTCGACCGGCCCGGGGCAGAGTGCGTTGACGCGGATCCCCTGGCGCGCGAACTGGACGCCGAGCTCCTTGCTCAGCGAGAGGACGGCGCCCTTCGATGCCGTGTACGAGATCTGAGAGGTGGCCGCGCCGACGAGCGCGACGAACGAGGCGACGTTGATCACCGAGCCGCCGCCACGCGCAAGCAGGTGCGGGATGCCGTGCTTGCAACAGAGGTAGACGCCGCGCGTGTTCACGGCCTGCACGCGCTCCCACGCCTCGAGGCCGGTCTCGAGGATCGAGGCGTCGTCGGCGGGGGAGATGCCGGCGTTGTTGTAGAGGACGTCGATTCCGCCGAAGCGCTCCGCGGCCGCCGCGTACATCGCCTCGACCGACGCCTCGTCCGAGACGTCCACCTGCACGGCCAGTCCACCGATCTCGCGGGCGACCTTCTCCGCCGCGGCCCCGTCGACGTCGGCGACGGCGACCTCGGCGCCCTCCTCGGCGAAGCGGACCGCGGCGTCGGCCCCCATGCCCCCGCCGGCACCGGTGATCACGCAGACCTTGCCCTCGAGCCGCCCAGCCATCAGCCCTCCGTGGAGTAGAAGACGTTCTTGATCTCGCTGTAGCCCGCGAGGCCGTGCATCCCGAGCTCACGGCCGAAGCCGCTGCGCTTGAAGCCGCCGAAGGGCGTCGAGGGCCGCACCGACGAGTTCGAGTTGATCGAGAGGACGCCCGTCTCGATCGCGCGCGCGGCGCGGAGCGCACGGCCTCCGTTCTCCGTCCAGATCGAGCCCGAGAGGCCGTACTCGGAGTCGTTCGCGATTCGGATCGCCTCGGCCTCGTCGGCGAACGGGATTAGTGCGGCGACCGGGCCGAACACTTCCTCGCGCGCGATCCGGTCGTCGGGCCGCGCCTCGACGAGGGTCGCCGGATACCAGAAGCCCTTGCCCTCCGGCGCCTCGCCGCGGAAGAGTGGCTCGCCGTCGACGAAGCTCGCCACCTTCGCCCGGTGCGCTGCGGAGACGAGCGGCCCCATCTCGGTCGCGTCCTCCTCCGGATCGCCGACCTTCACGCTGCGCGTGGCCTCAACGAGCAGATCGGCGAAGCGGTCGTAGACGCTCGCCTCGACGAGGATCCGGGAGCGCGCACAGCAGTCCTGGCCGGCGTTGTCGAAGACGGCGTAGGGCGCGGCGGCAGCTGCCCGCTCGAGGTCGGCGTCGGCGAAGACGACGTTGGCCGACTTGCCGCCGAGCTCGAGCGTGACCCGCTTGATCGTGCCCGCAGCGCCGCGCATCACCTCCTGCCCGACCTCGGTCGAGCCGGTGAAGCCGATCTTCGCGACGTCGGGGTGCTCGACGAGCCGCGTGCCGACGACCGAGCCCTTGCCGGGGAGGATGTTGACGACGCCTTCGGGGATGCCCGCCTCGAGCGCGAGCTCGCCGAGCCGTAACGCCGAGAGCGGCGTCAGCTCGGCCGGCTTGAGGACAAGGGTGTTGCCGCACGCGAGGGCCGGCCCGAGCTTCCACGACGCGATGTTGAGCGGGAAGTTCCAGGGGACGATCAGGCCGACGACGCCGAGCGGCTCGCGGAAGGTCAGATCGACGCCGCCGGCGACCGGGATCGTCTCGCCGAAGTGCTTGTCGACGGCGCCGGCGTAGTAGTGGAAGACCTGGGCGACCATGCCGATCTCGCCGCGGGCGCCCTGGATCGGCTTGCCGACGTTGCGCGACTCGAGGCGCGCGAGCTCCTCGCCGTGCTCCTCGACGAGCGTCGCGAGGCGCCGCAGCAGCCGGGCCCGGTCGGTCGGGGCGACGGCGCGCCAGCCCGGAAACGCCTCCTTCGCGCGGGCGACCGCCGCGTCCGTCTCCTCGACCCCCGCCGCCTCGACCTCCGCGATCGTCTCCTCGGTCGCCGGATTGAGAATCCCGGTCACTTGCGCGCGGCCTCGACGAGCTGCTCGAAGAGGCGCTGGTCCTCGCCCGCCTCCGGATGCCACAGGACGCCCACGACGAACGGCTTCTCGGGATCCTCGATCGCCTCGACCGTGCCGTCCTCGGCCCAGGCGACCTCGCGCAGCCCTTCGCCGACCCGGCCGATGCCCTGGTGGTGGTGCGACATGACGGGACCGCGCACCTCGCGGATACGGGACGAGGGGTCGACGCGCACCGCATGCTCGGAGAACTCGCCGACGACGGCTCGGTGCTCCTCGTGGCCGAGGATCTCGGGCAGGTGCTGGACGAGGTCGCCGCCCCGCGCGACG
>VAXA01000278.1 GCA_005883365.1 Actinomycetota bacterium | reverse complement strand
CTGCTCGATCAGCTCTCGATCGCCCTCGGTCGTGGCGACCAGGTGCTCGTGCGCGGCGTCGTCTTCGGTGCAGCAACCGTGGTCGGGATCGGCCTGCTCCCGATGCTGCTCCGCCACGCCGGCTCGGCGGCGATCTTCGCACCGTGGGCGGTGGCCGGTGCAGTGAACGTGGGCCTCGGCATCTTCCAGGTCCGACGGATGCTCCCCGACTACCGCTTCCGGCCGCGCGTCGAGCGGGCCACTCGTCGGCTGCTCCTGCGACACGGCTCGCCGAACTACGCGCTGACGCTCGCCGAGCGGGCACCCGGACTCGTCCTCCCGATCGTGGTCACGCAGGTGCTCACGCCGGCGGACAACTCCACCTGGTACGCGGTCTGGATGATGGCGTGGGTCGTCTACACGTTGCCGATCTCGGCCGGCCTGACGCTCTTCGCCGAGGGCTCGAACCGGCCGGCGCAGCTCGCCGAGGCGACTCGCGCAGCCGTCAAGGTCGCCCTGCTCGTCGGGATCGTCTCGTCCCTTTTGATCGGTTCGCTCGCCCACTTCGCCCTCTCGCTCCTCGGGTCGGCCTATGGGGCGACGGGCGCCGCGCCGCTGCGGATCCTCCTGCTCGCGTTTGTGCCGATCACGTTCGTGCAGGCGTACTTCGCGGGCAGCCGTGCCCGCCGCCGGCTCGGGGAGGCCGTCGCGACCGGCTGGGTCTCGGCCGCCGCGTCAGTAGGCGCCGCTGCGGCGGGCGCCGTCGTCAGCGGCCTCGAGGGCATGGCATACGCGTGGCTCGCGGTACAGACGGCGACCGGGGTATGGGCGGTCGCCCGCACGGCGACGTTCTGGCAGCGTCCCCTCGATGGCGCGCGGAACACGGTCACGCAGATCGGGGAGGGGGCGGCCGTAGCGGTGCGGGCGAGCACCGGCATACGGGCCGCGGCGGTCGCTGTCGGTCCTGCCAACCTCGCCGCAGCCGCAGGCGCCGTCGGCGCGCTCGCCCTCTGGACTCTCTCGCTGCGGCACGTCGTCCTCGAGCGGATGAACGGCCTCGGCCTGGTTGACCTTCCTCGGCGCGCTGGTGCGCCGCCAGGTGTCGGACCGGGTGCTCCTCGGGCTCGTCGTGGTTCTCGTCCTCATCCTCTTCGGCCTGACGCCAATCCTCGAGGCTGTGCCGCGCTTCGCCGTCGCGTGGCGGCACGTCGGGATCGCACAGGCGATCCTCGACACCGGCCACATCGACCCGCGCATCGACGCGTACTTCAACTGGCCCGGCTTCTTCGTGCTCGTGGCGGCGCTCGCGAGGGCTTCCGGGTTCCACAACGCGCTCCCACTCGCGGCCTGGTCGCCGATCTACTTCAACCTCGCGTACCTGGCCCCGCTGCTCGTGATCATGCGCTCGCTGACGGTGAGCAGGCGGCTCATCTGGCTGGGCGTCTGGTTTTTCTACCTCGGCAACTGGATCGGCCAGGACTACTTCTCGCCGCAGGGCTTTTCCTACCTCCTCTATCTCGTGATCATCGCGATCCTCCTGCGCTACTTCGTCACGCAGCCGCACGAGCCGAGCACGGGCATGCCGTACCTCATCCGCCTGCTCCGGAGGATCCCCGAACCGGAGCCCGAGACCGTAGACCCGGCGCCCGCTCGTCCCGCGCCGCAGCGGCGGGCGCTCCTCGCCTGCATCGTCTTCCTCTTCGCGGTACTCGTACCGACCCACCAGCTGACGCCGGTCGCGGTGCTCTTCGCCGCGACTGCAGTCGTGATCGTCGAGGCGCGGTCGCTCGTCTGGCTCCCACCGCTCATGGCGGCTCTGCTCGGCGGGTGGTACGTGACCGGAGCGAAGACGTTCTTCAACGGGCACCTCTCCCAGATCTTCGGCCAGGCGCTTCAGCTCGAGGCGGTCTTCACCCAGAACGTGGCGAATCGCGTGGGCGGCGACTTCGACCACCGGGTCATCGCCGACCTGACGATCGTCGCCGGGGCCACGATGTGGTGCCTCGCCCTCGTCGGCGCATCGCGCCTCATGCGGCGTGACAGTCGCTACCGAATGGGGATCGGACTCGCGCTCGCGCCCCTGCCACTCCTGCCGTTGCAGACGTACGGGGGCGAGATGCTGCTCCGGGTCGAGCTCTTCGCGCTGCCGTTCACGGCGTTCTTCGCGGCGGCAGCGCTCGTCGGCGACGATGACGAGATCCGGCTCCACGCGCGCCGGTGTGCTGGGATCGGCGGCGTCCTGCTCGTGTCCGCAGGTCTATTCCTCTTCGCGCGTTACGGCAACGAGCGGATCGACTACTTCACGCGGAGCGAGACCACGGCGGTCGCGCGTCTCTACGCACTCGCGAAGCCCGGGTCGACGCTCGTCGCCGGCACCGGCAATCTGCCGTGGAAGTACACGCAGTACCAGGATCACCGCTACCGACTCGTGACCGAGATGCCGCACTGGTCGGCCACCACTCCGGTGACCGCCGATCCGGGGCCCCTCCTGCAGGACGTCCGCGACGCGATGAACTCGAGCAGTAGGCGCTCATACCTGATCATCGAGCGCAGCGAGGAGAAAGAGGTCGACCAGCTCGGCTATGGGCGGCCCGGCTCCCTGGCCCGCTTCGCGGACGTGGTCGCGGCGTCGCCTCTCTTCAGGGTCGTCTACCGAAACCCCGACGCAACGATCTTCACGCTCGCCCGGCTCGGCTCGGTCCCCTCCCTCCAGCTGCTCGCCGAGACCGGCGCGCACGCCGCGCCCGTGCAGGCGAGCCGGACGAAGCGGAGGCACAAGCCGTGACGGCCGACGGCACCACCGTCGAGCTCGGCGCGCGCCGCACGGCCCTTCGGCAGGTCCTAGCCCCAGGCTGGGCTGTACTCGCCTGCGTCCTCGTCGCGGCGCAGGCTCCCGCCGGCGTCCGCGCGCCGGTGGTGATCGTCTTCCTCTGCGTCGTCCCGGGCACGGCGCTGGTTGGCCTCGTCAACCCGGATTCGTTCGCAGTCGAGCTCTCGCTCGCGATCGCGCTCAGCGTCGCGCTCTCTGGGCTGACGGCCGGCGTCCTCGCATACGCGCACCTGTGGTCGCCGACGGCGGTCGTCGTGATCGTCGCCGCCATCAGCCTCGCCGGAGGCCTGCGAGACGTCGGGCTTGGCCACCGCGTACGCCACGCGGCGCCGAAGCTCCTGCACCTACTGCGGGCGCCGCTCGCGGGCGCGCGGCGCGCCGGCGAGGCCGGCCGCGCCGCCGCCCTCCTGTCCGGCGGAATTGCGGCGGTTCCGGGACTTGCGCCCCGCGCCGAGCCGCGTGGCCGCAGCGGCGCCGGGCTTGTCGCGTTCCGCGAGCTCCTCCGACCGGCCGGCCGCCTGCGCGGCATCGCCGCGGTGCGTCCACCCCGCGCGACTGCAGATCGTCCGCGCCGCGAGCCGCGGGTAGCGCAGCCGGTGCCTGCATCGCCCTTACAGCGCTTCCTCCTCGACGAGCTCCGGCGGCGCACGGGCTCCGACGACAGCCGCCGCCGGCAGCCCCGCTCGCTCGCCCACCTCCAACCGGATGAGCTCGCCGACCTGCTCTCGTGGTCTTCACTGCAGCGCTTCGTCACGCAACGCGCAATCCGCGAGATCAACCCGGAGCTCTGGTTCGTGGACGATCTCGAACGGCGACTCCCGCGGCAGACGCGCGCCTCCCGCCGCGAGCTGTCCGGTCGCACGCTCCCAGCGCCGCGCGGCGTCTGGATTACGGGCGTGTCGGCCCGCGCGAGCATCCCGGTCGCCTGGCGAGTGCTCGAGGACGACGGGAAGGCCAAGGAGTGGCGGACGCGGCTCGCGCTCGAGATGATCGACTTGCTGCCGGAGCTCAGCCTCGGCGGAGCGGTCGTCACGGCCGGCACCGCCTACGGATCGCTCGCCGGCTTCCGCCGCGGACTCGAGGGGCGCGGCCTGCACTACCTCCTCCGCGTCGACCCGGTCACCGCAGCCCGCGAGCTCGCTCCCGACAGACCGAGCCGCTCCGCCGCGGAGGCACGGCAAGTCCTGCGAGAGCGCATCGCTGACGGCGACGCCGCGCCTGCCGGGGAACAGGGTGCCCACGAGGAGCCCGAGCTTGTGCTCGTGCCGGGCGATGAGCATGTCCTGCTGTGCGAGGTTCGTGCCGCAGGGCGGACCGGAGTCTTCTGGCTCTCGAACCTTCCCGCCGAGACCGCACCCGGGCGGTTCGCGTCCCTCATGCGGCTCGCCGATAGGAGCCGCGTCAAGCGCGCCAACCTTCTCACCGGCGCACTCGAGGCGGAGGCCGAGGGCGGCGCAGGGCTGGACCGCGAGCTCGCGCTCGTCGCGCTCGCAGGGGGGCTTCGCACGCTCGACCTCTCCACCACGCCCGCGAAAAGGGGAGTCGAGCCGTGAGGGCGATCGTCCTCTCCGACCTCCATCTCGGCGCGACCGCCGGCGCCACAGACGACGCGTTCGTCTCGTTCCTCGAGTGGCTCGCCGAACGTGCGCACTCCGATACGGAGCCGTGGCGGCTCAT
>VAXA01000277.1 GCA_005883365.1 Actinomycetota bacterium | reverse complement strand
CGTGGGCGGAGCCTGAGGTGGGGGCGATCGCGACGCAGGCGTACGCGAACCCGAGCTACGGCCCGAACGGGCTGTCCCTCCTGCGCGAAGGGCTCGGCGCGAGCGAGGTAGTGGAGCGGCTCACCGCGGAGGACGAGGGACGCGACCAGCGCCAGGTCGGAATCGTCGACGCGAAGGGCGGCAGCGCGAGCTGGACTGGCCCCAACTGCAACGAGTGGGCCGGCCACCTCACCGGGCCGTGTTACGCGGCGCAGGGCAACATCCTCGTTGGCGAGGAGACGGTCGCGGCTCTCGCGAAGACGTTCGAGGCGAGCCCGCAGCTGCCGCTCGTGCGGCGCCTGCTCGAGTGCCTTGCGGCTGCGCAGGCGGCCGGGGGCGACCGTCGCGGGCAGCAGTCGGCCTCGATCCTCGTTGTCGAGCGGAACGGCGGCTACGCGGGCCTGTCCGATATCCTCGTCGACCTCCGCGTCGACGACCACGAGCGGCCGATCCAGGAGCTGCGGCGCATCTACGGGATCCACCGCCGCCTGTTCGAGGTCAGCCCGCGGGAAGACTGGTTGCCGCTCGAGGGCGAGTTGCGCGCCGAAGTCGACGAGCGGCTCGCCGGGCTCGGTTACGACTCGCTCGTCGCGTGGGCCGGCGTCGAAAACCTCGAGGAGCGCGTGGACGGAGACGACGCAATCGACCCCGTCGTGCTCGAGACGCTGCGGTCGGCCAAGGCATGAGCGGGGGCTACACGATCCTCTCGCTCGACGAGGTCGAGACGGCGTCGCACCGCGGCAGCAACCTCATCCCGGTCCGCCACACGCTCGGGTTCAGGCCCGCGGGCGTCAATGCCTGGCGCGCGGACGCCGGCGGTCAGTTGATCCCGCCGCACGAGGAGGACAGCGGCAACGAGGAGCTGTACGTCGTCGTGCGTGGGCGCGCGACGTTCACGGTCGGCAAGGAGACGGCCGAAGCTAGCGCCGGGACGCTCGTCTTCGTACCGCCCGAGGTCTTCCGCACGGCGGTCGCCGAGGAGGACGGCACCATCGTCTTCGCCGTTGGCGGCACCGTGGGCGAGGCGTTCAATGCCGGCGGTTGGGACTCGTTCGCCCTCGCTGACACGTACCGGCAGGCGGGCCGGCTCGACGAGGGGCGGGCGATCATGCGGCAGCTGATCGCGGAGAAGCCCGACTACTGGGCCACGTCGTACAACGCGGGCTGCTTCGAGTCGCTGGCGGGCAACGTCGACGCCGCTTTCGAGCATCTGCGACGCGCGAAGGAGCTCGCCCCTGACGAGGAGTCGGCGCAGTATTTCCGCGAGGACAGCGACCTCGATCCGCTTCGCGACGATCCGCGCTTCCAGGAGCTCCTCGGATGAACCTCACCCATTTGGACGAGCTCGAGGCGATCGAGCTGCAGGACGGCTTCGTCTGGCGGCCGGTCCGGCGCCACTTCGGCATCCAGGCATTCGGCACCAACGCGTACACGCCGGGAGCGAGCGGCCAGGTCGTCGAGGAGCACACCGAGCAGCAGCTCGGCCACGAGGAGATCTACCTCGTCCTGCGCGGACGCGTCCGGTTCACGATCGGCGACGACGAGCACGAGCTCGGCGCCGGGCAGCTCGTCTTCGTCCGCGATCCGTCGCTCCGCCGCGCCGCGGTCGCACTCGGCGACGACGCTGCCGTCCTCGCGGTCGGCGGCAAGCCCGGCGAGGCGCACGAGGTCTCTGCGTGGGAGTACACGTTCGCCGCCGCTCCCCACCTCCGCGCGGGCCGCTACGACGAGGCGAGAGAGGTGCTGCGCGAGGGGCTGGAGGCGAAGCCAGGGAGCGCCCCGCTCCTCTACGACCTGGCGTGCGTCGAGGCGCTCGCGGGCAAGAGCGACACGGCGCTCGAGCTCCTGAACGAGTCCGTCGGCGCCGACGAGCGTTTCCGCGAGTACGCACAGACGGACGAGGACTTCGCCTCGATCCGCGACGACCCGCGCTTCCCGCGCTAGCCGTCGCCGGGAAGGCGGACGCCGGCAGCGAGCGAACGGAGCGCCGGCACCGGATCGGCCTCCGGCCGCGCGACGAGGAGGACGGCGCCGTGCCCCTCCTCCCGCACGAGGGCGTCGACGAAAAGCTGCAGCCCGAGCGCGATCGCGAACGCCTTGTGCGCCTGCTCGCCGCCGAACGGGACGAGCTCCTCCTCCTGCGCCAGCCCGGCGA
>VAXA01000279.1 GCA_005883365.1 Actinomycetota bacterium | reverse complement strand
CCGTCGTCCTCGAACAGCCACGTGTTCGTCTCGAAGGAAATCGTCTGCCACCAGCCGAGTACCGCCTGGGCGTCGAGGCTGGACGGGTGCCCGGCCACCGCCTCTTCGACCGAGCTGAACACCTCCGCGACGGCCGCTGCATCTTCTCTCGTTGCGTGCCGGACGTTCACGGCACGAGCGAATCGAGCGTTTCCGCGAGCCCGGTCAGGCTGTGGAGCTCGAGGTCCGGCTGCGGTTCGGCCTCCTCGCCGAGCCGGTTGATCCAGATGGTGCGAAGCCCCAGGGCTGCGGCCGGCGCGATGTCGTGGAAGAGGCTCGCGCCTACGTGGACATGCCGCTCGCGGTCGGCCCCGCTCTGCGCGAAGAACTCGTTCCAGTGGCCGCGCGACGGCTTGTACGAGCTGATCTCGGACGCGACGATCGAGAGCTCGAACTCGACCCCGATCCGAGCGAGAGACGCCTCGAGGAGGTCGCGGTCGGTGTTGGAGAGGACGGCGAGCCGCCAACCGCGGGCTCGGGCCTCCTCGAGCGCTTGCGGCACCTCCGCGAAAGCATCCCAGCCCGGCAGCGACTGCCCTAGCGCATCCTGCTCGCTAGCGGGGGCGCCAAGACGTGCGAGGGCAATGGCCAATACCTCGCGATAGCTCCGGCTCGGATCCTCCCGCTGGATCTGCGGCTCGAGCTCGTGGTACGCGTGCAGCAACTCGCCTGCGCGCGCGGCGCCGAACAGCCGCTCGAGCTCGCGCCCGATGCCGCCGTTCCAGTCGATCAGCGTCCCGTAGCAGTCGAAGCTCGCCCAGCGCTCGCCGCCCGCCATGATCGCGAGCCTATCGAGCGCGAGAGCTCAGTCCTCGAAGCGGCGGAAGACCACGCAGGCGTTGTGGCCGCCGAAGCCGAAGCTGTTCGATACGGCGATCTTCACGTCGGCGTCGCGGGCCTCGTTCGGCACGTAGTCGAGATCGCAGGTGGGATCCTCGACCTCGTAGTTGATCGTCGGTGGCAGCTTGCCGTCGCGGATCGCGAGGATCGTGAACGTGGCCTCGATTGCGCCGGCCGCACCGAGGCAGTGGCCCGTCGCGCCCTTCGTCCCGGAGACCGGCGTCTTGTGGGCGTTCTCCTCACCGAGGGCGTACTTCAGCATCTGCGTCTCGGAGGAGTCGCCAACCGGCGTCGAGGTCGCGTGCGCGTTGACGTAGTCGATCTCGTCGACCCCCGCGCCGGCCTCCTTCAGCGCCATCGTGAACGCCGCCACCGGGCCCCTCGGGTCGGGGTCGGTGATGTGCTACGCGTCGGAGGAGAGGCCGTAGCCGGCCACCTCCGCGTAGATCTTCGCGCCCCGCGCCTTCGCGTGCTCGAGCTCCTCGAGCACGAGCAGCGCGCCGGCCTCGCCCATCACGAAGCCGTCGCGCCCGGCGTCGAAGGGGCGCGAGGCGCGCGCGGGGTCGTCGTTGCGCCGTGACAGCGCGCGCATCGCGCCGAAACCCGCGATCCCGACCTGGGTCACGGCGGCTTCGGTGCCGCCGCAGAGCATCACGTCGGCGCGATCGAGCCGAATCTCGTCCGCCCCGTCGCCGATCGCCATGTTCGAGGCGGCGCACGCGGTGCACTCGGAGAGGAGCGGCCCGCGCGTGCCGAGCTCGATCGAGACCCAGCCGGCGCCGAGGTTCGGGATGATCGACGGGATCGAGAACGGATTCACCCGGTCGGGCCCGCGCTCAAGGAGCTGGTCGTAGCAGTCCTGGAACGACTGCAGGCCGCCGATCCCCGTCGCGACCGCGGCGCCGATCCGGCCGGCTTCCTTCTCGACCTCGAGCCCGGAGTCGGCAACCGCCTGCCGAGCCGCCGCGAGGATCAGGTGCGTGAAACGGTCCATGCGTCGAGCCGCCTTGCGCTCGATCCACTCGGTCGCGTCGAAGTCCTTCACCTCGCACGCGAAGTGGACGGGGTAGTCGCTGTGATCGAACTGCGTGATCTCGGCCGCGCCGGACTCGCCCGCAAGCAGGCTCGACCACGTGGACTCGACATCGAGCCCGAGCGGCGTCACCGCGCCCAGCCCGGTGATGACGACGCGCCTACGTCCGTTGAGGGAAGCCCCGTTTTCGCTGTTCACATTCCGAGTCCGCCGTCGACGAGCAGCACATCGCCCGTGATGAACGATGCCTCGTCGGAGCAGAGAAAGCGTACAGCGCCTGCCACGTCTTTCGGCTCCCCGAGCCGTCCGAGCGGCGTGTTGCCGAGCATCGCCGTCGTGGCCTCCTCCGGCAGGACGTCCGTGAGCTGCGTTCGCACGTACCCGGGCGCGACGACGTTGGCGCGGACGCCGCGGCTGCCGAGCTCGCGCGCGAGGGACTTCGTGAAGCCGATGATCCCGGCCTTCGAGGCGGCGTAGTTCGTCTGGCCCCAGTTGCCGTGGACGCCGACGATCGACGAGACGTTGACGATCGAGCCGGAGCGCTTCTTCATCATCGGGCGGCAGACCGCGCGGCACGTATAGAAGACGGACGAGAGGTTCGTCTCGATCACGGTGCGCCAGTCGTCGTCCGGCATTCGGGCGAGGAGCCCGTCGCGCGTGAGGCCGGCGTTGTTGACGAGGATGTCGAGGTCGCCTGCCTCCTCGACGAGCCGCGCCGCCTCCTCGGGGCTCGAGACGTCGGCCTGGACAGCGCAACCCTCGATCTCGCGCGCGAGGGCTTCCGCCTCGTCGCCCCCCGTCCGGTACCCGACCATGACGTCGGCGCCGGCTCGCGCCAGCTCCTCCGCGATCGCCCGGCCGATGCCCTTCGAAGCGCCCGTCACGAGGGCGCGCTTGCCCTCGAGCGAGGCGAAGCTCACGGTGTTTCGGCGAGCAGCTCGGGCAGCCGCTCGAGCGCCTCGATGCTGTTCACCGAGACGGCCTTGACGCTCCGGTCGATCCGCTTGACGAGTCCGGACAGCACGTTGCCCGGCCCGACCTCGACGAAGGTGCGGACGCCGTCGCGCATCAGCTCCGTCGCCGACTGCGTGAAACGGACCGGCGCAGTGAGCTGGTCGACGAGGAGCGGTCCGATGCGCTGCGCCGACTCGACACGGGCGGTCACCGTGGACATGAACGGCGCGACGGGCTCCTGGAAGCGCACCTTCTCGATCGCCGGCCGGAGCCGGTCGGCGGCGCGGGCGACGAGCGGCGAGTGGAAAGCGCCCGAGACCTGGAGCTTGACGGCGCGGCGGGCACCATGGGTCTGCGCCTGCTCGATGCACTCGTCCACGGCCGGGTTCTCGCCGGAGACGACGATCTGCCCAGGGCAGTTGTAGTTCGCCGGCCAGACTCCGAGGATCCGGCGGCAGAGACCCTCCACGACCTCGTCCGCGAGACCGAGGATCGCCGCCATCGAACCGGGGTTGCGGGCCGCGGCCTCGGCCATCGCCAGCCCGCGCTCGCGGACGAGCGCAATCGCCTCCTCGAGAGTCATCGCCTCCGCCGCTGCAAGTGCGGCGAACTCTCCCACCGAGTGGCCGATGACGAAGTCCGCCTTGACCCCACGATCGCGAAGAGCAGCGAGCATCGCGAGCGAGGTCGCGACAAGCGCTGGCTGCTGTACGGAGGTGTCGAGCAGTTCCTCTGCGTCGGAGTGGAAGCAGAGGCGCTCGAGGTCGAGGCCACTCGCTTTGCTGCTGCGCTCGAAGACCGCCTTCGCGGCCGGCACCGCATCCGCGAAGTCACGGCCCATACCGGCCTCGAACGAGCCCTGACCCGGGAAGCAGAACGCGACTTTGCTCATGCCGCGGCGCCCGCTCCGGCGGCCGCCCCTGGCGGCCGGGTCTTCTGGCCGGGCGTTGCCGGTTTCGCCGGCGACGCTTCCAGCCTTTGAGTCCAGCGCATCAGCGCGCTCCCCCAGGTGAGTCCGGCGCCCATACCCGTCATCAATACCAGGCTGCCGGCGCGCAGCCGCCCGTCCGCCTGCGCCTCGGCGAGCGCGAGCGGGATCGAACCGGAGGACGTGTTGCCGTAACGATCCACGTTGATCACCACCCGATCCGACGGGATCCCGAGCTTCTTGGTTGCGTGGTCGATGATACGAACGTTCGCCTGGTGCGGAACATAGACGTCGACATCCCCGACATTCGTCCCGTAGCGGTCGAGCACGGCCTCGGCGGATTGCACGAGGACGCGCGTCGCGAACTTGAAGACCTCGCGGCCGTTCATCTTCACGAGCCCGTCGGGCTCTTCGAACCGGCGGGAGCCGCTGCCCGGCAGCCAGAGATGCTCGCCGCCGGCGCCGTCTGCGCCGAGCTCGAAGGCGAGGAAGCCCGCCTCGTCCGACGGCTCGATCACGACTGCACCGGCGCCGTCTCCGAACAGGACGACCGTGGAGCGGTCGGTCCAGTCGAGGATGCGGGAGAGCACGTCGCCGCCGACCACGAGCGCCCGCCGCGCGAGTCCGGCCGCCACCATCCCGTACGCCTGTGCGAGTCCGTACATGAACCCCGTACAGCCGGCGGAGAGGTCATACGCAGCTGCATCCGCCGCGCCGAGCCGGTCGGCGAGAATCGCCGCGGTCGAGGGGAACATCATGTCGGGGGTGACGGTGGCGACGATCAGCAGGTCGATGTCCTTGCCGTCGCTGCCGGCCTGCTCGAGCGCCTGCTGAGCGGCCGGCAACGAGATATCCGAGAGCGCCTCCGTCTCGGCCGCGATCCGGCGCTCGCGGATGCCGGTGCGCTCCACGATCCACTCGTCCGACGTGTCGACGAGCTGCGCGAGCTCGTCGTTCGTGATCACCCGCTCGGGCACGTGAGCCCCGAGGCCCGTGATCGTCACGTGGACGTCGCTGCGGCCGCTGCCGATCACCGGCGGGCTATCCCTCGCTCCCCACGAAGACCGTCAGCATCGCCTCAGCCGCAACGGCTCCGTCGACGCTCGCTTTGCCCTGCCCCTTCGCGATCGGCCCGCGGATGCGTAGAAACTCGCACTCGAGCTCGAGCACGTCGCCCGGCTCGACGACCCGCTTGAAGCGACAGTCGTCGATCCCCGCGAAGAAGGGGATCTTGCCCGTGTTCACCTCGTCGGCGAGCACGGCGACCGCGCCGCACTGGGCGATCGCTTCGATCGTCAGCACTCCGGGCATCACCGGCCGGTCGGGGAAGTGGCCCCGGAACCACCAGCCGTCGGCAGGCACGTGGAAGCGCCCGCGCACACGCCGTCCCGGCTCGAGCTCGAGAACCTCGTCGACGAGCAGGAAGGGGGGTCGGTGCGGGATGATCGACTCGATCGTCTCCCGGCCGAAGGGCGCAGCCGGCGGCCCGCTCCGGGCGTCGCTCATGTCGGCGCCCTTCGCTCCTTGGGCGCCTCCGTCGAGCCTACGGCGCTCGTCACGCGACGTCTCGATCTTCCAGACGGGCGCGAAGCCGGTTGCGGCCCCGATGCGCGTGGCACTTGGCCGTCCCGACGGGTATCCCGGCCGCGGCCGCAATCTCCTCGAACGTGTAGCCGAGCGCGTCCTTGAGCACGATCACCTGCGCCTGTTCGGGCGAGATGCCGGCGAGCGAGTCGCAGAGCTCTTGCCTCAGCTCGGTGATCCGTACGCCACGCGTTGGATCCTGCTCGAGGTCGGCGCCGAGATCTTCCGGCAGGGGATCGTGCGTCCGCGTCCGCTGCCGCTCCGCAACGTCGCGGCAGGTGTTGACCACGAGCCGGTGCAGCCAGGTCGAGAACTGGGCCTCGCCCCGGAACTGGCGGAGCCGGACGCAAAGCTTCGCGAGCGCCTCTTGCGCGGCGTCACCCGCGTCCTCCGGATCTCGAAGTAGGTGCCGCGCGAGGCTCTCCACGCGCGGTGCGTGGCGAACGCAGAGCGCCTCGAGAGCCTCGCGGTCGCCGGCCTTCGCCCTGGTCACGAGAACGGGGTCGCTGAGGCTCGCGTAATCGAGACTGCGCTCACGCAGCGGCTGCCTGATCCTCCCCACGGCCGGAGTAGTCTAGATGCGGGTGTCGGATCTTTCTCCCGGCTCCGTCGAGCCGCTTCTGCAAGGGCGCCTCGGCAGGCCGTACCGCTTCGTCGCCGAGTGCGCCTCGACGCAGCGT
>VAXA01000276.1:2063-3764 GCA_005883365.1 Actinomycetota bacterium | reverse complement strand
GGCCGCACGTACGACCTCGGCACCGGCTACGGCCACATCGCGATCGGCGTGGAAGACCTCGACGGCACGCTGGCAGCGCTCGCGGAGCAGGGCATCGAGCCGGAGCGGGAGCCCTACTCTGTTCGGGAGGGCGGTTCACGGCTGACGTTCGTCAGAGACCCCGACTCGTACAGGGTCGAACTGATCGAGCGCGGCTGAGGCTAGACGGTCACTCAGCAACGTTTGCAGTGCGTCAGCGCGGGACGGCCGCGAATGGGTTGGTGTATTCGGAGCGGCGGCGGGGATCCGTGATCCGGTCGCGCGTCGGCCCGACCCCGAGGATGTAGTTGCCGGATCCCCACGAGCCCGTGTACCCCGTTCCGGCGAACGGCTGGAGGTCGTAAGCGGACGGGTTCAGCGCCGATCCGGCGCCGTCCGCGAGGTCGACTCTCGGTGTGGGGGAGCAGCGGCGTCCGGAACGAGTGGTCCAGCAGACACGGATCGAGTAGCGCCCGGCCTTCGGGTACTCGGCGTGAGAGCCGCGCGCGATGTAGGCGAAGGGATGCCCCGCGGTCTTCCGGAGGGCCGACCACGCGATCCACTTGCGGCCCTGATGTTGCGAGTAGGTCGCTCCCAGCGGGGCGCCGTTCTGGACGACGACGGTGACGCCTTCCCAGTCTGCTTCGTGCTGGTCGTAGAAGTCGTTGTAGAGGTAGAGCAGCCAGTACTCGATCGCGACGCGTCCCTGGCCGGGCTGGTGGGCGAGGTGGAAGTAGACCGTCGGGCGGGGCCGCGCGAGCCGAAGCTGATTCTCGATCACCGGATACTGCCCCGGGTGCGAGTTGGGCTCCGCGCCGCGGATGTCGAGATACGTCGGCGAGGACGTGACCGGGAGCGAGAAGAGCGTCGGCTTGGTTTGAGCGATCGTGCCGTGCGGGGGCGAGCCGCTGCGCAGGTCGGTCTTGGTCAGGTAGTCCTCCAGCCGCAGGGGGCGGTATCGCTCGCGGGAGGCGAGCCGGAGCACGGGCGCGTACTTCTTCGCGAGCTGGACCGCACTCGCGGCGGGGAGCGGGCCCAGCGCTCGGTGCGTGAACGTGCAGGTGATCGTCTCGCCGGAGCTGAGCACGATCGTCGCGGTGGCTGAGGCGACGTCGACAGTCGTGCCACCGGACGGATCGGCGCACCTGAGCGAGGTCAACGTCTTCGCCTGGCCCGCCGCTGCCGCCTCGACCAGCCGGTACGTCCCGTCGGCGAGCCCCGAGATCGTGCTCGAGCTGCCGGACGCGCGCAGCTGGAACGCCTGCCCGACGCCGGAGTAGGACCATGCAACGCCGGCTGGCGCCGGATCCGTCTGCAAGCGAACCACGATCGAGCCGGCGCCGGCCGCGCCCGCAGCCGAAACACCAATGCCCAGACCGACGGCCAGAACCGAGAGAAAGAGCCTCACCCAGCCTCAGTTGGCTCAGCGCCGAGAAACGAAACCGGGCGCCGGTTCAGTCGTGGCCACGTGCCAATAGAAAACGCCTGGAACTTGGGGCTTTTCGTTTGCTGCCGTGCCTCGACGGCTCCTCGCCCAACAAAAAGATGCGGAAAGAGCGGAAGTTTCGTTTGACGGTCCGCGATCGGCTTGGCACGGTCCGTGGCGTATCCGTTCCCAACCCAAAGGGGGGTTGTTGAGATGGCAGGAACGGCTACTGGGTCTCTGGTCCAGCAGTTCGCTTC